>CAZFPA010000021.1:0-27300 GCA_964520975.1 uncultured Selenomonadaceae bacterium
TTTTTATGATATTATGCTTTGTATGGCATATTAGGATTGCGGCTATTTTGTATAGGCGGAAAAGTTCGGGTAAGCCAAAATACAGCACACAAAACAGGAGGTCATTTTAGACAATGAAAGTTACTGCAGAAAAAATAGACAACCAGCAAGTCGTTTTGGAAATCGAAGTACCGGCGGCTGAATTAGAGAAAGCATCGGAGAAAGCATTCAAGAAGATCGCTGGAAAGGTGAATATTCCGGGCTTCCGCAAAGGTAAGGCACCGCGCAAGATTGTTGAGCAGCATGTTGGCAAACAGGCTATTTTGGATGAGGCTTTCGAAATCATCGCTCCGCAGGCTTATGCTGAGGCACTTGAGGATCAGAAGATTGACCCGGTTACGCGTCCGGCAATTGATGTCGTGACGATGGAAGAGGGCAAAGATCTCGTATTCAAGGCTACCGTAACGGAAAAGCCGGAGCTTAAGCTCGGTGAGTACAAGGGCCTGAAGATCGAGCAAAAGGTCGGCACTGTATCGGATGATGATGTACAGCAGCAGCTTACGCGCATGCTGGATCGTCAGGCGGACATGGTCGAGGCTGAGGAAGGCGCGGCTGTACAGGCCAGCAGCTTCATCACGCTCGATTTCAAGGGTTTTGTTGATGGTGAGGCTTTCCCTGGCGGCGAAGGCAAGGACTATCCGCTGCAGATCGGTTCCCACAGCTTCATTCCTGGCTTTGAGGAGCAGCTGATCGGTGCCAAGATCGGTGAAGAGAAGGATGTCAATGTAACCTTCCCGAAGGAATACCATGCAGCTGAGCTTGCTGGCAAGGAAGCTGTATTCAAGTGCACTGTCCGCAGCATCAAGGAAAAGGTTGTTCCGGCTATGGATGATGAGTTCGCGAAAAAGGCCAGCACCTTCCAGACGCTGGATGAGCTCAAGGCAGACGTTCGCTCCAAGCTCGAAAAGAGTGCCGCTGAGCGTGCGGAGAGCGATAACAGAGAAGCTGCTCTGCAGCAGGCTTCCGATAACGCTACGGTAGAGATTCCGGATGTTATGGTAGATAACCGTGTAACTACGATGATTCAGGAGCTTTCCATGCGCCTGGAGCAGCAGGGCATGAAGATGGAACAGTATCTCCAGTATGCAGGTACGGATATTGCCAAGATTCGTGAGACCTATCGTGAGGCTGCAGCTAAGAATGTAAAGATGGACCTCGTGCTTGAGCAGGTTGCTAAAGCTGAGGAAATCAAGGTAGAGGCCGCTGATCTCGATGCAGAGGTCGAGGCTATGGCCAAGACTTACGGCGCAACGCCGGAGCAGGTCAAGAAGATTATTGCGCAACAGGGACGCCTTGGTGATCTTGCCGCAACAGTTCTGCGCAGAAAGACCGCACAGTTTATTGTTGACAACGTTGCCAAATAATCCCTGAGGTTAATTGGGGTGATTATATGAATTATGTACCAATGGTGGTAGAACGGTCGAATCGTGGCGAACGCGCCTATGATATTTATTCCCGTTTATTGAAGGACCGCATTGTATTTATCGGCGGGCCTATCGATGATAATGTGGCGAATGTTGTAGTAGCCCAGCTTTTGTTTTTGGAGTCGGAAGATCCGGACAAGGATATCCATCTCTATATCAACAGCCCGGGCGGCGTGGTTACAGCCGGATTGGCGATTTATGATACGATGCAGTACATCAAGCCGGATGTATCGACAATCTGCATCGGGCAGGCAGCCAGCATGGGCTCGCTGCTGCTGACAGCAGGAGCCAAGGGCAAGCGCTTTGCCTTGCCGCTGGCCCGCATTATGATTCATCAGCCGCTGGGCGGGGCTCAGGGCCAGTCGACGGATATTCAGATTCAGGCCAAAGAAATCCTGCGTCTGCGTGAAGTCGGCAATGACATTTTGGTAAAGCATACCGGTCAGTCTCGCGATAAAGTTGTAGCCGATACGGAGCGTGATAACTTCATGAGTGCTGAGGAAGCGAAAGCTTATGGCCTCATCGATGAAGTGATTACCCGTCCGGTCAAGAAGACGGCATCGAAGGACTAAGGGGTGATATCATGATGAAGTTTGGGGATGACAAGGGACAGCTGAAATGCTCGTTCTGTGGGAAATCACAGGAACAGGTCCGCAAGCTTGTGGCCGGGCCTGGTGTTTACATCTGTGATGAATGCATCGAGCTCTGCAATGAGATCATCGAAGAAGAATTCAGCGAAGACGTTGAGGTCGAGCTGAAGGATGTGCCGAAGCCAAAGGATATCCGGGCCATTCTTGACCAGTATGTTGTCGGGCAGGATGAAGCCAAGAAGTCCCTGGCGGTGGCCGTATATAACCACTATAAACGCATCAATATGGGAGCTGCCAAGCCGGACGATGTTGAGCTGCAGAAGTCCAATATTTTGATGCTCGGCCCTACGGGCAGCGGTAAGACCCTGCTGGCACAGACGCTGGCCAGGATTCTCAATGTACCTTTTGCCATTGCGGATGCCACCTCGCTTACAGAGGCGGGCTATGTCGGTGAAGATGTTGAGAATATTTTGCTCAAGCTCATTCAGGCCGCTGACTATGATGTAGAAAAGGCGGAAAAGGGTATCATCTACATCGATGAAATCGATAAGATTGCCCGTAAGTCAGAAAATCCGTCGATAACCCGTGATGTTTCTGGAGAGGGCGTTCAGCAGGCACTGCTGAAGATCCTTGAGGGAACGGTTGCTTCGGTTCCGCCGCAGGGCGGGCGCAAGCATCCGCATCAGGAGCTCATCCAGATCAACACGACAAATATACTCTTTATCTGCGGCGGTGCCTTTGATGGCATCGAGAAGATCATTGAGGGCCGTCTGGGCAAGAAAAACCTCGGATTCGGTGCTGTTATCGAGTCCAAGGTCGAGCGCAATATCGGTGAGACGCTGCGGCATGTACTGCCGGAGGATTTGCTGAAAAATGGGCTCATCCCGGAATTTGTGGGGCGTCTGCCAATCCTGGTGACGCTGGAAGCACTCAATGAGGAAGCACTGGTCAATATCCTCACACAGCCGAAAAATGCGCTGGTGAAGCAGTATCAGCGGCTTTTGGAATTGGATGGCGTGAAGCTGACCTTTGATGATGAGGCAGTCCATCTCATTGCCCAGGAAGCGCTCAAGCGCAAGACCGGGGCCAGAGGACTCCGTTCTATCATTGAGGCCATCATGCGCAATGTCATGTATGAGATTCCGTCGGTAGAGGGCGTTTCTGTATGCCGTGTCACGAAGGAAGTCGTTGCGGAAAAGAAGGATCCGGTTCTTACGATTGAGAAAAAGAAGCCGAAAAAGATCCTTGATAAGGAAGTATCCGCCTGAGAACAGGACGGTATGGAGACGCTGCTGCAGAGCAGCGTCTCCTTTTTACATAAGAATTTCGTATATTTTTAGTTATTACATAGGAGTGATTTTATGGCAGAGATGCTTAAGATGCCCTTGCTCCCGCTGCGCGGGATGATGGTATTCCCGTATATGATCATTCATCTCGATGTCGGCCGGGAACGTTCGGTTGCGGCCCTGGAGCAGGCAATGGTACAGGATCGTCGGATTTTTTTGGCGGCTCAGCGGGATGCAGATGTGGATGCACCGGGCCAAAAGGATATTTATGAGATCGGCACTATTGCGGAGATCCGCCAGCTGGTAAAGCTGCCAGGCGGTACCATTCGCGTATTGGTGGAGGGCCTTCACCGCGCACGGATGCTGTCCTACGCGGAGCTGGAAAGCTATGTTGAGGTCGAACTTGAGGAGTACAAGGACGCGATTGACAACTCCATGGAAATGGAAGGCCTGAATCGTGCGGTTATCCATGCGTTTGAAAAATGGGTCAAGCTCAGCAAAAAGATGCCGGCAGAGACCATGGTTTCTGTTGCCATCATCGATGATGCCGGACGCCTGGGCGATTTGATTGCCAGCCACCTGAATCTCAAGCTGGAGGAAAAGCAGGCGTTGCTCGAGCTGGTGGATGTACGGGCCCGGCTGGAAAAGCTTTATGAGCTGCTGCAGCGGGAAATGGATGTACTGGAAATCGAGCGGCGGATCGGACAGCGGGTGCGTCACCAGATGGAAAAGATCCAAAAGGAATATTATTTGCGTGAGCAGATTAAGGCAATCCAAAAGGAATTGGGCGATAAGGACGACAAGACCGAGGAAATCGAGGAATACCGGGAGCGCCTGCGCAAGGGCTCTTATCCGGAAGAAGTCCGTAAGGCTGTAGAGAAGGAAATCCATCGTCTGGAAAGTCTTTCCAACATGTCAGCGGAAACGGGCGTTATTCGCAGCTATGTGGACTGTCTGCTTGAGCTGCCCTGGGAAACGGTGAGCGAGGATGCAGTGGATATCCATGCGGCGGAAAAAATCCTCAACGCGGATCATTATGGGCTGGAGAAGGTCAAGGAGCGCATCTTGGAATATCTGGCGGTACATAAGCTGGCAGAAAATCAGCACGCGCCGATTCTCTGTTTGGTCGGGCCGCCAGGGGTAGGTAAGACCTCACTGGCGGCATCGGTTGCCCGGGCAACCGGCCGCCATTTCGTGCGGGCATCCCTGGGCGGCATTCGCGATGAGGCAGAGATTCGCGGCCATCGCCGGACCTATGTAGGCGCGATGCCTGGACGGGTCATCGAGGGCATCCGCAAGGCGGGAACCAAGAATCCTGTATTCCTGCTGGATGAGGTCGATAAGCTTGATATGGACTATAAGGGGGATCCGTCGGCGGCATTGCTGGAGGTTCTGGACCCTGCGCAGAATTCCACGTTCAGCGATCATTATGTGGAGTTGCCTTTTGATCTTTCCAAGGTGCTCTGGATCGTTACGGCCAATAATCTCGCCAATATTCCGCGGCCGTTGCGTGACCGGATGGAAATCATAACGCTGTCGAGCTATACCGAGGTGGAAAAGCTGGAAATTGCCCGGCGCTATCTTGTTGACCGGCAGCGTGAAGCCAATGGTCTGCAGCCACGGCAGCTGCAGTTCGGTGCTGGCGTCATCGAAAGAATGATTGCGGAATACACCCGGGAGTCCGGCGTCCGTGAGCTGGAACGGACCATTGGCAGCGCCTGCCGCAAGGCGGCCCGGCAGATTGTCGAGGGCACGAAAAAGAGTGTGCGCATCACCAAAAAGAATTTGCCGGATTATCTCGGCAAAGTAAAATATCCGGTCACGAAAACGGAGAAAAAGGCAGCCGTCGGCCTTTGCAATGGCATGGCCTGGACGGAGGTCGGCGGCACGCTGCTGCCGACAGAAGCGACGGTGCTCAATGGCAAGGGGAAACTCATTCTCACCGGGCAGCTTGGCGATGTCATGCAGGAATCCGCACAGGCCGGGCTTTCCTATATCCGCAGCCGCTCCAAGAAATGGAAGCTCGCTGAGGATTTCTATGAAAAGCTCGATATCCACATTCATCTGCCGGAGGGCGCGGTGCCGAAGGATGGACCTTCCGCGGGCATTACCATGGCAACGGCTATGATTTCTGCGCTGACGCAGCAGCGCATCCGCGGTGATGTCGCCATGACCGGTGAGATCACGCTGCGCGGCCGGGTCCTGCCAATCGGCGGGCTCAAGGAAAAGGTGCTGGCTGCCTATCGTGAGGGTATGCACACGATTGTTCTCCCGAAGGAGAATACACGTGATATCGATGAGATTCCATCGTTTGTACGGGAAAAGCTGGATTTTGTTCCCGTTGAGACCATGGATGAGGTACTAGAACAAGCATTGGAGAAACAGAAATGACAGACCGTGTAATTATAACGCAGGGCCGCTATGCTGTATCAGCGGTCAAGAAGGAGCAGTATCCGCAGGAGCGCCGTAAGGAGATCGTCTTTATCGGTCGCTCCAATGTCGGTAAATCGTCTCTGATCAACTCACTGACCCGGGTGAAGAATCTGGCGCGGGTGAGCTCACAGCCGGGTAAGACGCAGACCATCAATTTCTATGAAATCGGAGCGAAGCTTAATGGCGAGGAGGAACGGCGGGATTTTTATCTCGTCGATCTGCCGGGCTACGGCTACGCAAAGACGGGGCAGCAGCGTCGCAAGCTTTGGTCAAAATTCATCAATGAGTATCTGCTGCATTCCGAGGATCTGCAGTTTGTCTGCCAGCTTATTGATATCCGGCATGAGCCGATGGCCTCTGACGTGGAGATGTTCCGGTGGCTGGTAGAGCATAATCTGCCGGTGCTCATTGTAGCGACCAAGGCGGATAAGATCAGCCGGGCCCAGCAGGACAGGAATATTGCCGGGATCAAAAGAGCCCTTGGAATCCCCGAGATTGATGTGCTGCCGTATTCATCACTAAAAAATGAAGGGCGTTCAGAATTACTTGACGTAATAGGAAATGTTTTGCTACAATAAAGTCAATACGGGGAAGCGATTCCCAATAAAGGGGTATTGACTATGCTTACAGCTTTTGATAAAAAATTGCTGAATCTGCTGCAGCGCCAGCTGCCCATCAGCCATCGGCCATTTGCTGACCTGGCCAGTCAGCTGGACTCGGATGAGAGTACCGTGCTGCATCGGGTGATGGAACTGAAGCGGGATGGGTATCTGCGCCGGGTAGGGCCGTTCTTTGACTCGCATCGGCTGGGGTATCAGGGAACACTGGTAGCCCTGCGGGTACGTCCGGAGGCGATGCAGGAGACCGCGGAGGCCATCAATCGTTATCCGGGAGCTACGCACAATTATGAACGCGAGGGCGAGTACAACCTTTGGTTTACTCTGCTGACGCCGGACGAGGACCTTTGCCGCAAGATTCTGGCGGAGATCGAGGCTTTGCCTGGGGTGGAACGGATGATGAATCTTGTTTCGCGCAAGAAATACAAGATCAATGTGCAGTTTAATTTAAAGTAGGTGACAGCAATGAATGAATTGGATAAAAAGATCGTACGCGCGATGCAGGAGGATTTTCCTCTGGTCCGCGAGCCTTACAAGATGATTGCGCAGGAAATCGGTATTTCGGAGGAGCTTTTGATGGAGCGCCTGCAGGCGTTCCAGGCCGAGGGCAAGATCCGTAAGATGGGCGCTGTGCTGCAGCATCGCACGGCAGGCTTTGCAGCGAATGTGCTTTGTGCCTGGGAGGTTCCGGTCGGGCAAATGGATGAAATCGCTGCGGCCATGAGCCGGCATCCGTCGGTCTCACACTGCTATGACCGCAATGTGGAGCCGGGCTGGCCCTATAATCTCTACACGATGATCCACGGGCACAGCCGGGCTGAATGCGAGGCGATTGCAGAGGCATTGGGGGAGACCTGCGGCGTATCGAATCGGGCGATGCTCTATTCGGTAAAGGAATGGAAAAAGACAAGCATGAAATATTTTTGTGAATGAAGTCGGGGGAGCCGCAGCGATGCGGCTCTTTTTTGTTGAAAAATAACAGAATCGTGTTAAAATGTAAATAGTATGCTCTTAGAATAGAAAAATGTCCTCGCTGTATTTGCCGGGGCGGTAAAGGAATGATATGATGATTGCAGAAAAAATGTATGAACTGGGGACGAAGAAATCCACGATCCGAACGATTTTTGAATATGGCCGCAAGAGGGCGGCTGAAGTAGGCGAGGAGAATATTTATGATTTCAGCCTGGGAAATCCGAATGTGCCTTCGCCGGAGTGTATTCGCCAGGCAATCACGGATATTCTGACCGAGCTGGATCCGTGCGCGGTTCATGGCTATACAATCGCTCCAGGAGATCCGGGCGTGCGTGAAACGCTGGCGCAGAGTATCAATCGGCGCTTCGGAACGAGGTTCGCCGGCAAAAACCTCTTCATGACGGCAGGGGCTGCTGCCGCGATCACGATCACCTTCAAGGCCTTGAGTGAACCGGGGGATGAGTTTATTACCTTTGCCCCGTTTTTTCCGGAATACCGCTGTTTTGTAGAATCAACCGGGGCCAGTCTGGTCGTGGTTCCGGCACAGACCTCAGACTTTCAGATTGATTTCGCAGCATTTGCGGCAGCACTTACTCCGCATACGAAGGCAGTCATTGTGAATTCACCGAATAACCCAAGCGGCGTCGTCTATTCGGAGGCTACCATCCAGCGCCTTACGGATATGCTCCGCAGCAAGGCGGCGGAATTTGGACATCCGATTTTCCTCATCTCGGATGAGCCCTATCGGGAAATTGCCTATGCAGGTGTGGTTGTACCGTATCTGACCAAATACTACGCGGATACGATTGTCTGCTATTCCTACAGCAAATCCTTCTCTCTCCCGGGAGAACGTATCGGCTATATTGTCGTTCCGGATGAGATCGCGGATTTTGGAAAGGTCTATGGTGCGATTGCCGGGGCGGGGCGGGTGCTTACGCATGTCAACGCGCCGTCGCTTTTTCAGCGCGTGGTGGCAAGGTGCGCCAATGAGCCATCGAATATTGCGGCTTATGAAAAGAATGGGCGGCTGCTCTATGATGGTCTCATTGCTGCCGGCTTTACCTGCCAAAAGCCGCAGGGCGCCTTTTATCTCTTTCCTAAGGCCCTGGAGGCGGATGATTACGCCTTCTGCGAACGGGCAAAGCAATACGACCTGCTGCTGGTGCCAGGGACAGATTTCGGTTGTCCGGGCTATTTCCGGGCGGCCTACTGCATCAAGACCGAGACTATTGAAAAATCCCTGCCGGTATTTAAGAAACTGGCCCGGGAATATATTTGAATTTTTGGCAGAGATTGCTCTGCATGGAAATGGAAGACGAAAAGGCAAGCTGAGAAGGCTTGCTCCTTTTCGTTTTGTGTCTGAAGCTTGAGGCCAGATGAATAGAAAAGACAGGTGAAAAATATGTCATTTCCCAAGAATTTTTTATGGGGCGGTGCAGTAGCTGCTAATCAGTGTGAAGGTGCCTATAATGAGGAAGGCAAGGGCCTGGATATTCAGGATATCATGCCGCACGGAATCAAGGGGGCACCGACAGCAGGGCCAACCAAGGATAATATGAAACTGCTGGGTATTGATTTTTACCATCGGTATAAAGAGGATATCAGGCTTTTTGCGGAGATGGGCTTTAAGGTATTTCGTACATCGATTGCCTGGAGCCGTATTTTCCCGAATGGTGATGATGCGGAGCCGAATGAGAAGGGGCTGCAATTTTATGATAACCTTTTTGATGAATGCCATAAATATGGCATTGAGCCGTTGGTAACGATTTCTCATTATGAGACACCGCTTCATTTGGCACAAAAATATAATGGCTGGGTCAATCGCGATCTCATCGGTTTCTATGAAAAATACGTGCGCACAATTTTCAGCCGGTATAATGGCCGGGTCAAATACTGGCTTACATTCAATGAGATCAATTCTGTGCTGCATGCACCGCTGATGAGCGGCGGCATTATGACGCCGAAGGACGAATTGAGTCAGAAGGATCTCTACCAGGCGATACATCATGAGCTTGTTGCCTCGGCGTTGGCTGTAAAAATCGGCCATGAAATGATGCAGGAATCGATGATTGGCTGTATGATCCTGAGTATCCCCATTTATCCGATGACGCCGAATCCGGACGATATCATCAAAGTGCAGCAGGCCAACCATTTGAATGATTTCTTTGGGGATATGCATGTGCGTGGTGAATATCCAGGTTATATGAAGCGCTATTTTCGTGAACATGGCATCAGGCTCGATATTGCAGACGGCGACCTGGAACTGCTGAAAGAGAACACGGTAGATTTTGTTTCCTTCAGCTATTATTCCAGTGCGTGTGAGACTGCAGATCCTGATCAAGCGGAAAAAGGCGAGGGGAATATCATGGGGGGCGTGAAGAACCCCTATCTTAAATCTTCTGAGTGGGGATGGCAGATTGACCCGCAGGGGCTTCGCTATGTGCTGAACCGGTTCTATGACCGCTGGCAGAAGCCGCTGTTTATCGTAGAAAATGGTCTGGGGGCCATTGATGAGCTTATCGATGACGGCAAGGGCGGTAAGACGGTCAACGATGATTATCGTATTGACTATCTCCGGCAGCATCTGGTGCAGGTCGGTGAAGCCCTTGCGGATGGGGTGCCGATTATGGGCTATACGACTTGGGGCTGCATTGATATCGTGAGTGCGTCTACCGCTGAATTCAAGAAGCGCTATGGCTTTATTTATGTTGATCGCAATGATGATGGTACGGGTACGTTATCACGCTATAAGAAAAAATCCTTTCAATGGTACCAGGCAGTCATTGCCACGAACGGGGCCAGCCTGCAAGGTGCAAAGTAGTTATATTTGTCAGGTTTGCAAAAAGTGCTTGACTTCATGCGGTTTTTTTATTAAAATATTTCTATGTGATGTTGCGACTGTGGCTTTCCACAGCCCCGGAAACGATCAGCTGGCATATCGCGATTATACTACTAAATTGAATAAGTCATACATAGGGAGGGATATCGCATGAAGACAACGTTTATGGCGAATGAATCGAACATTGAACGCAAATGGTATGTTGTAGACGCTGCAGGCCAGACTGTCGGCAGATTAGCTGCTGAAGTTGCAAAAGTGCTTCGCGGTAAAAATAAACCGACCTTCACACCGCATGTTGATACGGGAGATTTTGTCATTGTCATCAATGCAGAGAAGGCAGTATTTACAGGTAAGAAACTGACGGATAAGCTTTATTTCCGTCATTCGGGTTACACGGGTGGAACGACTTTCACTCCGGCCGGTCAGATGATGGAGAAGTTCCCGACGAGAGTCATTGAAATGGCTGTCAAGGGCATGCTTCCGAAGAACAGACTCGGTGCCCAGATGTATAGAAAGCTCAACGTTTATGCTGGTGCTGAGCATCCGCATGCTGCACAGCAGCCGGAAGAGCTTAAATTCGATATTCGATAAGACTGGAAGGAGGAACATTATTCATGGCATTAGTTAGCTACTACGGCACAGGCCGCAGAAAAACTTCGGTTGCCAGAGTTCGTCTGGTTCCAGGTGAAGGCAATGTAACGATCAATGGTCGCGACATGCAGGATTACTTTGGTCTCAAGACTCTCGAACTCATCGTAAGACAGCCGTTGAACTTAACGGAAACTGTTGATAAATATGATGTAATCGCAAACGTAACGGGTGGCGGTGCATCGGGCCAGGCTGGCGCGATCCGTCATGGCATTACGCGTGCACTCATGCAGCTTGACGCTGAATTCCGTCCGGCTCTGAAGAAGGCTGGTTTCGTTACGCGTGATCCGCGTGAGAAAGAGCGCCGTAAGTACGGTCTCAAGAAAGCCCGTAAGGCTTCCCAGTTCTCCAAGCGTTAATCCCTTCGGATACAATTGGAAATACAGAATCCCGCAACTATCAAGGTTGCGGGATTTTTTTGTGTGCTGACTGTTGTGCGGCAGGCTGATGAGCATTCAATATACGTGATATTCCTTCCAGGGAATCTGCTGGACGCGGATGGTCTTCAGAAAATCAACGATGTCCTTGCGCCCGTAGTAATGTGGCTCGCCATTGGCGTTCTGCGACATCAGGATGATGGGCATGTTCGGGAAAAAGCCTGTGAGTTCGCGGCGGAAAGCCGTTGCGCGGACTGTGTACTGTGTGACATGCGGTTTGACCGAGACGATGGCGAAGGTTACACCCTGCTCGATGATGACAGCACCATGAATAACCATAATAATCCCTCCAAATGATATTCGATTCTAGCAAATTCAGGCAAAAATATCAACCGAAAATATGTTCGAAAAACTATTGCCAGAACCTGTGTTCTGTGATAATATAATAAAAGAACAGAGGTTCGGTAGACTGAAAGCAGGAAAAGCTATGAGGAGATGTATTTCGATGAAAAAATTTGCCGGGATTCTTTTGGTGTTGTTTTTGCTCGGTATGGCGCCGCTGCATCTTTCTAATGGATATCTTAGAAGCTCGGATTTTGATATTGTAACGATTCATCCGAATGAAAGTGTCTGGAATGTGGCACAGCGCTATACGACAGAGAACCGGGACACAGCCCGGCTGGTGGAAGCAATTGCTGAAGTCAATGGATTAGATGCTGATGCGAATGTGCGCAATGGGCAGAAGCTTCGTGTTCCGGTCCTCAAACGCAATGGACAGCCACAGCTGGCTGAGCGCTGAGGTAGGGCTTGTACTGCAGAAAAAGAAATCGTTGCCGGCTTGACATCGGCTGGGGATGGGCATATAATAATAACCAATTTAGATTATAAAAGTGATGACGAAGACACGATGATGGGAGTTCGTTCACAGAGAGGGACATAGTTGCTGTGATTGTCCTGAACAGAATCCATGATTACCGCTTCTGAGCCGCATGCCCGAACAGAGTAGGCCATGCCGGAGTATTCTCCGTTAACAAGCTGAGTGGCCGCTTTGGCGGCAATCAGGGTGGAACCGCGAAGCACAGCCTCGTCCCTATTGGGATGGGGCTGTTTTTATTTTGAAGGAGGTTTTTATTGTGTTGAAAGTAACTTTGAAAGATGGCACGATCCGCGAGGTTGAACCGGGGACAGTTGTTCTCGATTTCGTAAAAGGCCTGAGCAACAGCCTGGCCAAGAAGGCTTTGGCCGCTAAAATGGATGATAAGACAGTCGATCTCACGGCAAAGATAGAGAAGGACTGCCAGCTGGCTGTTCTGACCTTTGAGGATGCCGATGGGCGCTGGGCACTTCGCCACACGGCATCGCATATCATGGCACAGGCGATAAAACGTCTGTATAAGGACCATCATGTACAGCTCGCCATCGGGCCGGCGATTGAGAATGGCTTCTATTATGATATCGACATGGACAAGCAGCTCACGGAAGATGATCTCAAGGATATCGAGAAGGAAATGAATAAGATCGTCAAGGAAAATCTCCATCTTGAGCGCAAGGAACTCAGCCGGGCCGATGCGCTGAAATTCTTTGAGGAGCAGGGGGAAGGCTATAAGGTTGAGCTCATTAACGACCTGCCGGCAGACGCGGTCATTTCTCTGTACACGCAGGGGGAGTTCACGGATCTCTGTGCCGGCCCGCATGTGCTTTCTACCGGCAAAGTAAAGGCCATCAAACTGCAGAGCATCGCTGGCGCCTACTGGCGTGGTGATGAGCATAACAAGATGCTGCAGCGTATCTATGGTACGGCTTTTGAGAAAAAATCCGATCTGGATGATTATCTCCACATGCTGGAGGAGGCCGCCAAGCGCGATCATCGCAAGCTGGGCAAGGAACTCGATATTTTCAGCCTGCACGAAGAGGGGCCGGGCTTCCCGTTCTTCCATCCGAATGGTATGGTCATCCGCAATGAGCTCATCAATTACTGGCGTGAAGTGCATCGCCGTTACGGCTACCAGGAAATCCAGACGCCGATGATCATGAACCGTCAGCTTTGGGAGACTTCAGGCCATTGGGATCATTACAAGGAAAATATGTATTTCACGAAGATCGACGGCGAAGATTATGCAATCAAGCCGATGAACTGCCCGGGCGGCATGCTGGTCTATAAATCCCAGCCGCACAGCTATCGTGAGCTGCCACTGCGCATGGGCGAGCTTGGTCTCGTTCATCGTCATGAGCTTTCTGGCGCGTTGCACGGCCTGTTCCGCGTACGTAATTTCACGCAGGATGATGCGCATATCTTCATGATGCCTTCCCAGATTGAAGAGGAAATCCAGAAGGTCATCGACCTGTTTGATGAGGTCTACAAGACCTTTGGTCTTGAGTATCATGCGGAACTCAGCACGCGTCCGGAGAACTCCATGGGTTCGGATGAGGTCTGGGAAACGGCTACGAATGGTCTGCGCAATGCGCTGGAGCACCGCGGCCTGAAATATGTGGTCAATGAAGGCGATGGTGCCTTCTACGGTCCGAAGATCGATTTCCATCTGCGTGATTCCATTGGCCGGACCTGGCAGTGCGGTACGATTCAGCTGGATATGCTGCTGCCGGAGAAGTTCGATCTGACCTATGTCGGTGAGGATGGACAGAAGCATCGTCCGGTTATGGTTCATCGTGTTGTCTATGGAAGCATTGAGCGCTTTATCGGTATCCTCATCGAGAACTACGCGGGCGCTTTCCCGGTATGGCTGGCTCCGGTACAGGTCAAGATCCTGCCGATCACGGACAAGCACATGGATTACGCCTTTGCCCTCAAGAAGAAGATGTTCGATCTCGGCCTGCGGGTGGAAGTGGATGACCGCAATGAAAAGGTTGGCTACAAGATTCGCGAAAGCCAGGTCAAGAAGGTTCCGTATACGCTGGTTGTTGGTGACAAGGAAATGGAATCCAATACGGCGGCTGTCCGCAAATACGGTGAGAAGGACAGCGTGACGATGGATGTTGACGCATTCATCAAGGGTGTGCAGGAAAAGATTGCTTCCCGTTCGGATCGTTGAACGCAGGAATATGTAGTTTAAAAGAATATGAAGGAGAAAACCCCGCTTCGGCGGGGTTTTTTAATTCCTAAATAACTGTTGGGCAGTAATGGAATAACTTCAAGGAATATAAGATGGAATTATTCCAACTCTGTATTGAAAAGCGGTGATTTGCATCGCATTCTGTATTGATTTATCGCTGATTTTCGTTTATTATAAGAGATGTTAGGTGATTCACATATAGTATCTATAACACAACGGTATGGGAAGGCGGGATTGGTATGAATCCGGAATTATTCGTTGATGAGGCTGTTGAGGCTATTATGGATGGTAGTAAGTCGATGGAGGAAGTCCTCATGAAGATTGATGATCCTGTGGTTTGCCACCGTATTGCTGTGCTGATCGGTGCATTCTGGTAAGGTTATTGTTTTGTGCTATTTGAAAGCCGTCGCGGAGACGGCTTTTTTTATGGGGAGATGGCTTGACAACAGAAGGGAAAATATGCTAAGATATTTTTTGTAACAAAGAAGAAGCCACCGCTTCTCACCTGCTGGTCGTTATCAGTTGGGTCCGATAGGAAGATTTTTGGGGTGGCTTTATGCCGCCCCTTTTATTTTGCATAAAAGGAACAGTATTTCATAGGAGGTGTTTTTCTATTAGTAAAGAGACTTTGAGAATCAACGAGGAAATCCGCATAAGAGAAGTTCGTGTTACCAGTGCTGAGGGTGAACAGCTTGGTATTATGGCGACGCGTGACGCTTTGCGCATGGCAGAGGAGCAGCATCTTGATCTCGTCGAGGTAGCTCCCAAGGCGAAACCGCCAGTATGCCGTATCATGGATTTTGGTAAATATAGATACGAACAGCAGAAGAGGGACAAGGAAGCCAAGAAGAAGCAGAAGGTCATTACGATCAAGGAAGTCAAGCTTCGTCCCAATATTGAACAACATGATTTTGACGTCAAGTTGAAGAATGCTCTTCGCTTTGTCCAGGAAGGAAACAAGGTCAAGGTAACGATTATGTTCCGCGGCCGTGAATTATCTCATCCGGAGTTGGGCAGGGAGGTATTGCAGCGCGTAGCAGCTGAGCTGAAGGATACAGTTTCTATCGAGCGTGATGCCAAACTTGAAGGTAAAAATATGATAATGATTTTAGCACCAAAGGCGCAATCTAAAGGAGGAAACAGTAATGCCAAAAATTAAGACTCGCAGAGCTGCAGCAAAACGTTTTACTACGACCGGTTCCGGTAAATTTAAACGTAACAAGGCTTTTAAGAGCCATATCTTAGAGAAGAAGTCCCCGAAGCGTAAACGCAATCTGCGTAAAGCCGCTATCGCCAGCGCTGCTGACAATGGCCGCATCAAGAAATGCTTACCGTACGCTTAAAATTTTAACTATTTAGGAGGAAAGAAACATGCCAAGAGTAAAAAAAGGCGTGACTGCACATAGACGTCATAAGAAGATTTTAAAATTAGCTAAGGGCTATATCGGTTCCAAGAGCAAGCAGTTCAAGAAAGCCAATGAAACTGTCATGAAGGCTCTCTACTATGCTCGCCGCGATCGTCGGGCAAAGAAGGGCAACTTCCGCAGACTGTGGATTGCGCGTATCAACGCTGCTGCCCGCACCAATGGCATTTCCTACAGCCGTCTGATCAATGGTCTTACGAAGGCTGGTGTTGAGGTTAACCGCAAGATGCTGGCCGATCTCGCTATCAGCGATGAGAAGGCATTTGCTCAGCTCGTAGCTGTTGCCAAAGAAAATCAGTAAGAATAAGTCATTCAGGGGGGCTGCTTTCGGGCGGCCCCTTTTTGTATAGGAGGGATTCGCGTGAAGACAAAATCGGAGAACCGCCAGTTTGCAATCATCGGGCTGGGAAGATTTGGCAGCAACATGGCGAAGGCACTGCACAAGATGGGCTATGAGGTGCTGGCCATTGATAAGGATATGCAGAAGGTACAGGAGTTCAGCAACGAGTTCACGCATGTTGTACAGGCGGATGCAACGGATGAGGATGCGCTGCGGGCGTTGGGAATCCTGAATTTTGACGTGGTCGTGGTGGCCATTGGTGAGAACCTGCAGGCCAATGTGCTGGCAACCTTGCAGCTCAAGGAAATCGGTGCCCGCTATATCGTAGCGACAGCCCGCGATACACTGCAGATCAAGCTGCTGGAAAAGATCGGCGCTGACCGGGTGGTTTCCCCGGAGCGTGATATGGCCCGCCGGGTGGCTTATAATCTTGCTTCGACGAGCGTCATGGATTACATTGAGCTCTCACCGGAATTCAGCATCGTTGAAATCACAGTACCGCATTCCTTTCAGAACAAGACACTGGTGGAGTCGAATATCCGGGCAAAGTACGGCATCAATGTCGTGGCCATCAAGCGGGGCGAGGATCTCATTGTATCGCCGCAGCCGACGGAGCATCTTTTAAAGGATGATATTGCTGTGGTTGTTGGCAGCAATGAGGGAATCAACAGTCTGGAGGCCCTGGAGTGATGGAGCGTATAGCGAGCCTGTCCAATGCGAAGGTCAAGCTGGCCGCAAGCCTGCATAGCAGAAAGCATCGGGAGGCCGAGGGGCTTTTTGTGGCTGAGGGCATCCGGTTGGTGGAAATGGCGGCGGCGTCTGGCTGGGGCCTGCGCTTTGCCTTCTGTACACCGGCCGCAGCCGCGGGTGAACGGGTTAAAAAAATACTGCAGCAGTTGGCTGCAGTGTGTCCGGTTTATGAGGTATCTGAGGAAATCTATCGCAAGGCTTGTGGTACGGTAACACCGCAGGGGCTGCTTGTCGTCATGGAGATGCAGCGGTTGTCGCTGGCTTCGCTGCGGGAAAAGGACGGTCCGCTCTTTCTTGTGCTCGATGGAGTGCAGGATCCGGGGAATGCCGGTGCCATGATCCGCACTGCGGACGCCGCCGGCTGCAGTGGTGTCATCTGCCTGACGGATACGGTGGATGTTTTTGCTGACAAGACGGTGCGCGCGACGATGGGCTCGCTTTTCCATCTGCCGGTGGTGACCGGAGTTCCGGTAGCCGAGCTGTTGGAGTTTGTTCAGTCCGCGGGGGTCAGCCTCTTCGTGACTGCGCTCAATGCCGGTGCCCGGCAGCACTTTGCTGCGGACTTTACGGGAGCGGCTGCGGTGGTGTTTGGCAATGAAGGGAATGGCGTATCACCAGCTTTGCTTTCCGCAGGCGGGCAGCAGATCTATATACCGATGCAGGGGCAGGCGGAATCGCTCAATGTGTCAACAGCGGCCGCGGTAGTGCTCTATGAGGCGGTGCGGCAGCGTCAGGCTGTTTCCCAAAAGAGGTAGACACCGAGGATTCCCGTGTGTACCTTTACGGTGATGGTAGCACCGCCGCTGAGCTCATTGCTGACGGCATAGGGTTCGAGCTGACGCAGTACGACGTCATGCAGCGGCCAGCGGACGCCGCTGATGGTGACACCCTGGCATTCGCTGGTGAGCGGGAGCAGAGAGACGGCCTTTGGTGCCCGAGTGAGGCGCAGGGTGATCGTCTCTTTTTCTTTTAGCGGGAAAAGGACTTCCTGTTCATCGCAGAGGCAGCCATGCAGCGGGGCGCCGCTCAGTGACAGTACGGTGCTGAGCGTGTGGTCGAAGCGGCCGCCGAAGGCCCCTGTCAGCAGCAGAAAGGCATCCGGGAAGAGTTCGGCAGCCTTTTGGAGTGCCAGCTGGGTATCCGTGAAATCCTTGGCGGGGGGGAAACGGTCGACGGGGATGCCGGCAGCAGCAGCCCATTCCCAGGCCGCCGGGCTGGCACTGTCGGCATCTCCGATGAGCCGTTCCGGCGGTAACTGATTTTTCTGGCAGACATCGACTCCGTGATCGATGGCCCAGAGCCGGCGTCCCTGCGATACCTGGCTGAACCAGATGTCAGCTGGGGCCCGGCCACCGGCGGCCAGCAGCAGCTGGGAGGATAGCGGGCTGGACAGGGTGGCTGTCAGCTGTGGGAGTATCAGTGTATTGGATGGCATGGAGGTTACCTCTTTCCTGGAAAATTATTGTTTTTAGCATACTACATTCGGCAGATTTTGACAAATTCCCTGTCGGTTCAGACCGCTTTGACGCCAGGGAAAAAGAGGGATTTTGCCTTTTTTGTATAATTTAATAAAGGGATACAAGTTGAAAGGAGCGGAATATTATGCTGAAATTCGTTTATTATGGTCATTCCTGTTTTTTGCTGGATGATGGTAAGTACAAGGTACTGTTCGACCCGTATCTCACGGGCAATCCAATGGCGTCGGCGGAGCCGGAAGCGGTGGAATGCGATTATATTCTGCTGTCTCATGCGCATCAGGATCATCTCGGCGATGCACCGGCGATTGCCAGGCGTACGGGAGCGGTGCTTATCGGTGTGCCGGAGGTCCTGCAGCTTTGCCAGCAGCAGGAGGGCGGCCTGAAGGTGCATGGTATGAATCTTGGCGGTTCGGTACGGCTGCCGTTTGGCCGGGTACGCATGACGCTGGCGCTGCACAGCTCGGGCGTGCCGGGCGGGATTGCCTGCGGCTATGTCGTCAATATTGGCGGCCTCAATATCTATTTTGCCGGAGATACGGCGCTGTTTGGCGATATGAAACTCATCGGCCATAAGGATACCCTGGACTATGCACTGCTGCCTATTGGCGACAATTACACGATGGGCCTTGAGGATGCGGCGTTGGCGGCGCAGTGGCTCAATGCGCGTCATGTTATTCCGCTGCATTACGATACCTGGCCGGTGATCGAACAGGATGCCGCGCGCTACAAGGAGCTTACGGAGGCTATGTCCCGCGCTGAGGTACATATCGTGAAGCCTGGCGGGACATTGGAGCTCGCATGACCAGGGAAAAACTCATTGTGATTTTAGGACCGACCGCGGTCGGCAAGACGCAGCTCGCGATTGATCTTGCCCGGCAGCTGGCTACCGGGATTATTTCTGGGGATTCCATGCTCGTCTACCGTGGTTTTGATATTGGGGCGGCCAAGCCATCCCTGGCAGAACGGCAGGGGGTGCCGCATGAGCTCATCGATATCCTGGAGCCGACAGCCCGGTTCAGCGTGACGGATTTTCAGGAGCTGGCTGCGGCGGCCATTCATCGCAGCAATGCGGCCGGGCACATTCCTGTTTTGGCAGGCGGCACAGGGCTCTATGTGAAATCCCTGCTGGAGGGCTACTGTTTCAATGAAACGCCAGGGGACCCTGCCTATCGTGCCGAGCTGGAGCGGCTGGCGGCAGAAAAGGGCAAGGCCTTTGTTCATGCCATGCTGGCCACGGTGGAGCCGGCTGTGGCGGCCCGCCTGCACGTGAATGATTTCCGACGGGTCATCCGGGCACTTGAGGTTCATCATCTGGGTGGTGAACACATCTCGGAGGAGCGGGAAGCCGCGGGAGAACTCGTCTATGATGCCTGCGTCATCGGTTTGCGGCGGGAGCGGGTACAGCTGTACGCACGGATCAATGCCCGGGTGGAGCAGATGTTTGCAACCGGCCTGGTACAGGAGGTGCAGGGGCTGCTGGCAGCAGGGGTTCCCCGCAGTGCGCAGGCTATGCAGGGGATTGGCTACAAGGAAACGGCGGCTTTTCTCGCGGGAGAAATGAGCCAGGCAGAGGCCGTGGCGCAGATCCAGAAATCCACGCGCCATTTTGCGAAACGGCAGTTGACCTGGTACCGCAAGATGCCGTATATCCATTGGTATGATGTAGATCAAATGAGCGATGCGGCGCTTTTGTCAAACGTTTCTGCAGATATAGCAGGATATTTTGCAAAAGAGTAGAATTTATAGTATAGCAGTATGAGGCAGGAGGGGTTTTTATGCCAGCAAAGATCATCAATCTACAGGACAGCTTTTTGAATCAGGTCAGGAAGGAAAATGTCGCTGTTGTCATTCACCTGGTGAATGGCTTTCAATTGAAGGGCAATGTAAGAGGCTTTGATAATTTTACTGTCATTCTTGATTCCATGGGCAAGCAGCAGCTTGTCTACAAGCATGCAATATCGACCATTACTCCGGCGAAGCCGCTGGCAGGCAGCTATGACGGGGAAAAACGGGAAGAAAACAGAGGATAAGCGAAGAGGCCTTTTCCTAAGGGAGAGGGCCTTTTCTTTACGAAATTAAAAGAACAAAAGTTCGGATAAGGAGCTATTATGAAAACAAGAGGATTTGAAATCGCCAGAGGCTATGCGGATCAGGATATCCATCTGCCGCACCGCAAGACCGCCAGGAGCGCGGGCTATGATATTGAGGCAGCTGCTGACTGTGTGCTTTTGCCGCATCAGGTCACTGTGGTGCCTACCGGCCTGAAGGCTTATATGCAGCCGGATGAATACCTGGGCATCCATGTGCGTTCGGGGTTTTCCATCAAGAAGCAGCTTTCCTGTATCAACAGTCAGGGGATCATTGATGCGGATTACTATGGGAACGCGGATAACGACGGACATATTCTTGTCGCGCTGGTGAATCATAGCGATGTGCCGGTGCAGGTGGAGAAGGGCATGCGCATTGCGCAGGGAATTTTTTATCGCTATCTGACGGTTGATGGGGATACTGCCGGCATCGGTGCTGAGCGTCAGGGCGGTTTGGGTTCGACGGGGGAATGAGCGATGGATGATATGGACTTGTTTTCGGCTGCGGCGGCGCAGACGGCTTCGGGATATGAACCGTTGGCGCAGCGTATGCGGCCGCGGAATTTTGCGGAATTCATCGGGCAGGAAGAGGTCGTAGGTGAGGGAAAGTACCTGCGGCAGATGATTGAAAAGGACCAGCTGCCGTCAATGATCCTTTATGGACCGCCGGGTACGGGCAAGACGACGCTCGCGCAGATGATCGCCACGATGACCGACAGCCTTTTTAAAAAGCTCAACGCGGTGTCTGCCGGCATTGCGGATATCCGCAAGATCGTGGAGGAGGCCGCTGAGCAGCGGCGCTTTTATCAGAAACGGACGATCGTCTTTATCGATGAGATTCATCGCTTCAATAAGGGACAGCAGGATGTGCTGCTGCCGTATGTTGAGGATGGGCGGCTGGTACTCATCGGGGCGACGACGGAAAATCCGTTTTTTGAAGTCAATCATGCCCTGTTGTCGCGGGTGCGTATCGTGCGGCTGGAGCTGCTCAATGAGGCACAGCTCATGGCAATCCTGCAGCAGGCGCTTGCTGACGACGCACGGGGCCTGGGGCGGCAGCAGCTGGTCTGTGGCGATGCCGCACTGACTGCGATGGCGCAGCTGGCAGGCGGTGATGGGCGCATGGCGCTGAACTTTCTGGAACAAGCGGCGGCGATGGTGCCGCAGGGGGGCGAAATCACCCTGGAGCTTCTGCAGTCAATCGTAGGTGAGCGGGTGCAGAGCTATGATAAAAAAGGGGATAACCATTACGATACGGTATCGGCTTTTATCAAGAGCATGCGCGGCAGTGATCCGGACGCGGCTATCCATTACCTTGCCCGCATGATTGCGGCCGGGGAGGATACGAATTTCATCGCCCGCCGCATTGCCGTCTGTGCGGCGGAGGATGTCGGCAACGCTGATCCGCAGGCACTGGTCGTCGCAATGGCGGCGGTGCAGGCCGTGCAGTTCCTTGGTATGCCGGAGGCGCGGATTCCGCTGGCGGAGGCGGTTACCTATGTGGCCTCTGCGCCCAAGAGCAATGCGGCCTATCTGGCGGTTGACCGGGCGCTGGCCGATGTGCGAAGCCGCAGCTGTGGTGCTGTTCCGGCCCATCTGCGCGATGCGCATTACAAGGGGGCAGCAAAGCTCGGGCATGGTACGGAGTACATCTATCCGCATGATTTTCCGGGCCATTTCACATCGCAGCAGTATATGCCGCGGGAGATGGCGGGAACGGTATATTATGTCCCGGGAGATATCGGGAAGGAGCGGGAGCTGCAGGCGTATCTGCGAGCCTGCTGGCCGAAGCGTTATCGTTGAGTGCGGCGGAAAGGCTTTGACATACGACGTTTTTTTTGCTATATTGATACTTAAGAAATCATATTGATTTAGTCGGGATTAAACGGGGTGATTTTTTTGAAGTTATCAACAAAAGGACGTTACGGGGTCATGGCACTGTACGAGCTCGCACTGCATTATGGAGAAGGTGCCGTTGCCTTAAAGACCATAGCGGAAAACCAGGGAATTTCGGAGCATTATCTGGAACAGCTCATGAGTGCGCTGCGCAATGCTGGGCTTGTAAAGAGCGTACGGGGGGCGCAGGGGGGGTATATGCTGGCCCGGGAGCCGGAAACTGTTACCATCGGTGCCATCATCACAACGATGGAGGGGCCGATTGCACTGGTGGATTGTCTGTTGACCAAGGCGGGCGATAAGAATCAGGTCTGTGACCGGGCCGGCTGCTGCGTCACGCGTGGTGTCTGGGAAAAGGTTTGTGACAGTATCAGCGAGGTACTCGATCACATCACGCTGGCTGATCTCTGCAAGGATGGTGGCCAGCAGAGGAAAAGAGGGAAGCTATGAAGCCGGTTTATTTGGATCATGCGGCTACGACGCCGCTGCTGCAGGAGGCTGCCGCGGCTATGCTGCCCTATATGACAGAGTGCTATGGGAATCCCTCCAGTCTGCACAGCTTTGGTCGGGCAGCGCGACAGGCCTGTGCGCGTGGCCGTGTACAGGTGGCAGGCTTGCTGGGCGCTGCGGCGGCGGAGATCTTTTTCACGAGCGGCGGCAGCGAGAGCGATAACTGGGCGCTGAAGGGACTGGCCTGGGCGCATCAGGCGCAGGGGCGCCATATCATTACCTCCTCGGTCGAGCATCATGCGGTGCTCCATGCCTGTGCCTGGCTGGAACAGCAGGGCTTTACGGTGACGTATCTGCCCGTTGATGCGGCCGGGCGGGTGACGCCGGAGAGTGTTGTGCAGGCACTGCGCCCGGATACGATTCTCGTGAGTATCATGACCGCAAATAATGAGGTTGGTACGCTCGAGCCTATTGCGGCCATCGGAACTTTGCTGCGGGAACGGGGCATCCTGTTTCATACCGATGCGGTGCAGGCCGCCGGACATGTGCCGCTGGATATGCGGAGTCTGCCGGTGGATGCGCTTTCCCTTTCGGGGCATAAATTCTATGGGCCAAAGGGGATCGGGGCGCTGTATCTGCGTCGTGGAACAGCTATTGCGCCGCTGCTGCATGGCGGCAGTCAGGAACGCGGCCTGCGGGCCGGGACGGAAAATACCGCTGCCATCGTCGGTCTGGGCGTGGCCGCGGAGCAGGCGGCTCTGCAGCTGAGCGCGGAGGCCGCAAGGCTTCGGGAGCTGCGGGATATGCTGGCGGACGGTATCCGTCAGCTGCCCGGCGCCTGGATCAATGGTAGTGATGAACGGCTGCCTGGTCATTTAAGCTTTGGGCTGGAGGGAATTGCCAGTGATGTGCTGCTGATTCGGCTGGACCTGGCAGGCTTCGCGGTATCGGCAGGCAGCGCCTGCAGCGCGGGTTCCCTGGAGCCGTCCCATGTGCTGGCGGCCATGGGGCAGTCGGCTGTGCAGGCCGGTGCCGCTGTGCGCGTGACCCTTGGACGGGAGAACACCGCGGCGGAGGTTCAGCGTTTCCTGACAGTTCTGCGACAGTCTGTCACGGAGATACGCCGTTCACAGCACTGAGATCGTGTACAGAATTTTCGGGTTTTCTTTGACGGGGCATTTGTAAAGCAGTATAATTTTTATAGAAGGAAGAATTGCCGATTATGGAAGAGGGGGTGGCGTTATGCTGCAGTCCTGGTTAATGGGGGCTTCTTTGCAGAAGGTTTTCTTACTCGTTTTTGCCGTGGTCCTATTGGGGGTCGTGGCTGTGAGCATGCTCGTATGGCTGGTCCGCCATCGGGAAAGGCGGAACAATGCGCTGCTGCGCTGGGGAACGGGGCTTCTGCTGCTCTTCTTTATTTCAGTATCGGCGCTGGCGGCGTTTTATTCGTATTCTTATTTCACCATGAAACAGAAACCACCGCAGGATGCTGGCGGTGCGGCACAGCTGGCGGAACAGCTCAAGGAGCCGGCAGCACCGGCAACGGCGGCCCGGGATGTCTCGGAGCAGGCTGAGAAGGAAGAGGCCAGGGATCTGGATTTGAAAACGGAGACGCAGCGGGAGCTGAGCCGGCGGCTCATGGGGGTGGAGCGCGAGCTTCGTTCACAGCTGCTATCGGATGAGGAAGCTGTTGCTGCGGTGGATGCGGCCTATCAGTCGGAAAGCATCAATACCTATGAGCAGCTGGTACGCAAGGCAAAACTTGAGATCCAGCGGCGGGATCATATGATCCAGGCGATGGATGAGAAGATTGCGCTGATCAAGAATTCGTCGGCACTCAATGAGCGGGCCAAGCTGGAGGCGCTGCATGGGAATGTGACGCGCAAAACGGATGCGGAACAGGAGCGGGCTGAGTATGAGACTGTACTCCAGCATGTCGAGGCCCATAAAGCAGATTATGAAAATTTATGAATAAAGGATGGCATTCATGACAGGTAAAAAGGTTGCTGTCGCAATGAGCGGCGGCGTGGACAGCTCACTGACCGCGGCTTTGCTGGCAGAACAGGGCTATGATGTTATGGGCGTAACGATGCGTCTGAGCGAGGAAAGCCGCGATTTCAATGCGGCGGATGACAGGGGATGCTGTTCCCTGTCAGCGGTAGAGGATGCCCGGCGGGTAGCGGAGGTCATTGGAATACCGCATTATGTGGTCAATTTCCGGGAGCTTTTTCAGCGGCGCGTCATCGATGATTTTTTGGCAGAGTATGCGCGGGGGCGGACGCCGAATCCCTGTGTGGCCTGCAAT
This sequence comes from uncultured Selenomonadaceae bacterium, assembly GCA_964520975.1. Classification (GTDB taxonomy): domain Bacteria; phylum Bacillota; class Negativicutes; order Selenomonadales; family Selenomonadaceae; genus CAZFPA01. The sequence continues at coordinate 25,027 of CAZFPA010000021.1, forward strand.
CGTTATGTGAAGTTTGAGGGGTTGCTGCAGAAGGTCCGGGAGATGGGGGCGGATTATGTGGCAACCGGGCATTATGCGCAGATTTTCCATGATGAGACTGCCGGAAGGTACGTGCTGGCAAAGGGCATCGATGTGCAGAAGGATCAGTCTTATGCGCTCTACCATTTGAATCAGCAGTCGCTGCAGCATTTTCTCATGCCGCTCGGGAGCTATACCAAGGTACATACACGGGAACTGGCGGAGAAGTACCATCTTCCGGTAGCGCATAAGCCGGATAGCCAGGAAATCTGTTTTGTGCCGCAGGATGACTATAAGGCCTATCTGCAGGCGCATGTTCCATCCTGTCTGAAGGACGGCGATATCGTTGATTGCGAGGGCCATGTGCTGGGCCATCATCATGGGGTTCCGTTCTATACAATCGGACAGCGGCGCGGCCTGGGGATTGCAGCGGCGGAACCGCTTTATGTCGTGGAGCTCGATATGCAGCGCAACCGGGTGGTGGTTGGCACGGGACAGCAGGTTTTTGCGGCGGGACTGATTGCCGGTGATATGAACTGGATTGCCATCGATGCTCTGCAGGAGCCCATGCAGGTATCGGCCAAGATCCGTTACGGCAAGCGGGAGGGGGCGGCGGTAGTAGAGCCGCTTCCAAACGGGCGGGTGCAGGTCCGCTTTGCTGAGCCGCAGCGGGCTGTGACGCCGGGCCAGTCCGTGGTATTTTATGATGGGGACCGCGTCATCGGCGGCGGCGTTATCGAACGGGCTTTGCGAAAATAAATGGTACAGCGTTCATGAAATATCTGGATGGATTATTTGTCTGAATTTCCATCTGCCATGTCGTCAATTTGTGTACGCTGTATGAAAGCGTGCGGGTGAGACCGCGCGCTTTTTCATTTGGTCAAAAATTTTTGTCACTTATTGAAATTGTGTGCAAAAATGTGTTTTTTAATGGAGAAAAACCCGGCAGGCCTTGCGAAAACCGGGTTGCTAGTGCATAATGAATATAAAGAGCTGGACGGCTTTGGAATCGTCGTGGGCAAAGGGGATGGAATTATGACGGGGAATCTTTCCAGGCAGTCACAATTGAAGATATTTTTTGCGGTGGTGCTGCTTTTGCTGGCGGGAGCAGGTGCGCTCTGGTGGTACTTTGCTCAGTACACGAAGACTCCTGAATATTCCATGAAGATGATTGAGGAGTCGGTTGCCAAACATGATATGGCGAAATTCCAGAAGTATGTCGATGTGGACCATTTGCTTGATACGGCCAGTGATGCACTCATGGAAGGGCTCATTGATGCGGACCGGCCGATGTCAGAGGAAGCACGTACGGCTGTCAGCGGCTTTACGAAGATGTTCAAGGCACCGCTGGTGCTGAGTTTCAAGGCTGCGATCAACCACTACATAGAGTCGGGAGAATGGGGAACGGATGCGTCGAAAGCCGCAGACCAGGGAATTCCGATCGATTCAGATCTGGTGCTTGCCAAGTCTGGGCTGAAGGATCTGAGCTTCCGTCGCGTCGATCATGTCGCGGTGGATAAGGAGGCCGGGACTGCGGTTGCCGGAGTGCGCGTTTATCAGGCGGAAGCTGGCGAGGAGTTCGTGCTGGAGGTCCGTTTTGTACGGGCGGACAGCGGCATCTGGCGGGCTTCAGAGATCCTGAACTTCCGTGATTTCATTACCTTTGCGGCGCAGGCACGGCAGTCGCATATGCAGGAATATCTGGAGGACAGTGCTTCCATCATGGAACGGCACGACAAGAACGCGCGCCAGGTGGATAAAAAGTTGCAGGATATCCTGGCTGCGGGGAGTCTGGGCAACGACGATACCCGCAGTACCGTAAAGAAGCTCATGCAGGAGGAGGCTATTCCGGACTGGCAGCAGCGCAAGGCTGAGCTGGAGGAGATGGAAGTTCCCAGTGCGGCGGGTACCTTGCATCGGCTGCGGCTGCGCATTTGTGATCTGCGTCTTGCTTACGCGGAAGGCTATGCGGCCTGGATGGATGATAAACAGGCTGGAACCATCCGGGCGGCGGATGCCAAGCTCAAGGAGGCACATACCCTCGAGCATGAGGCCGCAATCCTGGTATCACAGGCCCGGGCCCGCATGAAATAAGAAGACTGTAATCTAGTACAGCGTGCACGAAATACCTAGTCGAATTACTTGTCTGAATTTCCATCTGCCGCGTTGTCGTCAATCGGCATAGCCACCGCTATGCCAGTCACAAGGGCATAAGCGATTCGCACGCTGCTGAAGCAGCGGCTCTCTGCGCATCAC
>CAZFPA010000022.1:0-27183 GCA_964520975.1 uncultured Selenomonadaceae bacterium
AAGCCGGAGCAGACCACTGCCCACCAGCAGTCTTTGGGCACAGCCGCGAAGAAGGAACTGTTCTACGCTTCGGGGTTCGGCTCGGCGGGGATGTCCTTCCTGCAGCAAAAGCTTGTTCCTTTGGGAATTGCGGCAACCAACCTCGGGAGTACGCCGGCCGGCGGCGAGGGGCAGACCATCTATGACGCGGTGCTGCAGCCTGGCAGCTCGATGGGCGTAGCCCTGGTCTATGGAGATTTTTCCCTCGGGGCAACCGGAACGGTGACGGCCGTGGATGGCCAGCGGGTGCTGGGCTTCGGGCATACGTTCCTGCACAAGGGCAATGTGAATTACTTCCTGACAGATGCCACGGTATATGGTACAATCCATGGCCCGCTGGAAGGCATCAAGCTCGTGTCGATGGGAAATATCATCGGCCGGATCAATCAGGACCGGGAGCTTGGTATTGCCGGTATCGTCGGCACCTTCCCGACGGTGGTTCCGCTGCATGTGACCGTGCATGATGAGGATCAGGGACGTACGGATACCTATAATTCCATGATCGCGTATGATGAGGATTTTCTGCCGAATCTCAGTGCGAGCCTTACCTATGCGTCGATGGACCGCACGATGGACCGTCTGAGCGGCAGTACGGCCAAGGTGCATTTCGTGATCCGGACGAATGCCGCGGAAGGCGGCAAGGTTGAGCGCGATAATATGTACTATAATATCGCCGATGTCGGTCAGCTGGCCGTCAATGAGCTCGGCCAGGCGCTCAATATCATCTGCGGCAACACGGAACGCGAATCGGATATCTTTGATATCAAGGTAGATGTGACGGTGAATGGTCATCGCCGTACGGCTTCACTGGTATCAGCAGTGCCGGATAAACCTGAGGTGAAGCCGGGGGATACGGTGCAGTTCAAGACGACGATCAAGCCGTATCGCCGCAGCAAGGAAGTCCTGACGATACCGTATACGGTTCCGAAGGGACAGCGGTCCGGCCCGATGCGCCTCGACCTGCGTGGCGGCGGATTCATTCCGGTAGCGCAGATCATCCTTGCGCAGCAGGCGGCTGCGGGCATCGATGTGACGGCGGATGAGGACAAGACCGTATCGACATCGGATCAGCTCAAGGAATATCTTTCGATGGACCGCAACAATGAAATCGTGATTGCTCCTGGCGCGGCTGTCGAACCGATGAGCGAGGCAGAGCAGAAAGAGGCTGTGCGCGAGGCGGTGAAGGCTTCCAAGGAAGCCGCGAAAAGCGGCGGAATGCGTTCAGCTGAAAAAGGCAAGAACCCCGCCCAGACGAAATACGCAACGGACTATATCATCGATAACGTGATTCATGTTTCGCTGCAGATAGCAAAAAAGTGACTTCCTTTGCCCGGCAGGGGAAGCAGGCTGCGGAATGGCCGGATACGATTCGTATCCTGTCCGTTCCGCAGCTTTTTTTATTTTGGCGTTGACAAAACCTCGTTTTTTCTCTATCATGTACTTGAACGTGTTCAATTGAACACGTTCAAAAGGAGGTAGAGATGGAGAAAAAGAAACATTCTGAAGAGCATCTGCAGGCGATGCGAACGCGGATTCTTTCGAGTGCGAAGGCCTTGTTTTTGCAGCAGGGCTACAAGAAGACGACAATCCGGCAGATTGTCGAGCATTCGGGGGTACTCACCGGCAGTATCTATCATTTTTTCCAGAACAAGGAGGATCTTTTCCAGGCACTGGTGCTGGCCATGCTGAATGAGTGCGTGGCAATTATCGATGAGCGTTTTCCCGGAGAAGATCCCGTATTCAAATACGCTGTGATGTGCCTCACCGAGCTCAAAGCGGTCGAGGGAAATGCCTGGGTACGCGAATGCTATTATGAGGGCTACAGCTCGAAGGTGATTTTCGAGAAAATGGTCGAGCATCAGACTCTGGTAGCGGAGCGTCTGTTTGCAGGACGTGAGCCGTCCTATACGACCAAGGACCATTATCGGCGCAGCCTGCTCATCAAGGGAGCCCTGCGCAGCTGTGTGGCGGAATTCTATTTTTCCCGGCCGGGGGATTTTTCCGCGAGCTGGCATATGCTCATGCAGATGATCCTGCCGCTATATGGGACCGGGGCGAAGCAGACAGCGGCCATTGTCGGTCGGCTGGAAGCCATGGAATCGGTAGTGGATGAGATCAGCCGCTGCCTGATTGAGCGCTCCCGGGTATTGTGACAGGCATATTGTGCAATCTTGCATCATGGCACTATAAACAGGAATGCAGAGAATGAAAAAATGAGGAGGAAATATCATGTTCAGAGAGCTTTTCAACAAATATCACCGGAGCTGCTGCCTTTTGGCAGTGGCGCTGGCAGCGGCGGCAGCCTTGGGATGCGGGGGCAAAAAGGACGCACAGGCGGATGTCTGGGGGCGTGCCGACGCGAAGGAGATCGATATCAATTCCAAGATTCCGGGGCGTGTTGTACAGCTGCTGGTCAAGGAAGGCGATACGGTAAAAGAGGGGCAGGTCATTGCCTATATCGATAAACGCGATCTGCTGGCGCAGAAGGCGCAGTATGAGGCGAGCATCCAGGCACTGCAGGCTCAGCAGCTGCAGGCTTCCGTTGTTACGAGTCTGCAGGATGGCACGACGCATTCGGATCTGAATACGGCGCAGGCTGCAGTAACGCAGGCACAGTCCAATCTGGATCTGGCCGCGGCGGATTATCAGCGCTATCAGGAACTGGTGAGCGAGGGCGCTGTTCCGCAGCAGACCTTTGAGAACTATCGCACGAAGTATGAGGTGGCGCAGGCGGCGCTGAACCAGGCCAAGGCCGGTGTGAGCAAGGCGAATTCCGCATTGCTGCAGACGGATGCCAACCAGGCCAACGAGGCCGCGGTAGCGAAAAAGATCGCGCAGGCGCAGGCCGTTCTTGAGCAGTTGGAGGTATCTCTGGATGAGACGGAGATCAAGGCGCCGTTCGATGGTGTGATCACCGCGAAATACGTTGAGGAAGGTTCCATGATTTCACAGGGAACGCCGATTGTGGCGATTCAGGATCCCACGGATAACTGGGTGGATCTGAAGGTGCCGGAGACGGAGCTCTCCAGGTATGCGCTGAATCAGCAGGTAACGCTGGTAGGGCGCGATGAAAAGACGAAGGTAACAGGGACGATTACGGATATCAGCAAGAAGGCGGAATTCGCTACGCAGCGCGCGACCAGCGAACGCGGTGACGACAGCGATATCATCAGCTTCAATGTGAAGATCCAGGTGGATTCGGATCTGCTGCGGCCGGGCATGCGCTTCCGCATCACGAATGGTGAGCGCTCATGAAGATCCTGACAATCCTTCGGGATGAGGTTCGGGAGCTGTTCCAGGGGCGCTGGCCGCTGGCAGCATTGATTTTTGCGGTGCCGCTGGGCTTTGCACTGCTGTTTGGCTTCATCTATGCGGAAAATACGGTCAAGCATATTCCGCTGGTGGTCTATGACCAGGACCAGAGCAGTCTGAGCCGTACGCTGATCAAGATGTATGCGGATTCAGAGCGCTATACGCTGGCCTATCAGGTGAGCTCCCAGCAGGAGATGGAGGAGCTGGTGGCCGCCGATGACGCGTTGGCGGCGCTGCAGATCCCGCGTGATTTTTCCAAGAACGTGAAGATGGCGAACGGTTCAGAAATCCTGTTTCTGGTGAATTCGACCAATAATATGTTCGGCAATGCGGCGCTTTCCTCGGCGCAGGAGATCAACCGCACCTTTTCCGTTGCGGTGGCGCAGAAGCTGACCGAAGGGCTGGGTGTTCTGCCGGCGGCAGCGATGGCCATGGCCTATCCGGTGCATTTCGGCATCCGTATCCTGAACAACCCGGCCAATGGCTACACGCCGTTCATGCTGGCCGGTCTCATGATGAACGGGCTGCAGATTTCCATCATGCTCATCATCCCGCCCCTGCTCATCCGTGAGCTGCAGACGCGCCGCTACGGGAAGGACACCTCAGCGCTGCTGCTGGTGATTGGGCGGGCTATTCCGGTCTGGTGCCTGGGGGTGCTGTCCTTCCTGCTGTCGCTCGCTGTCGTTGTCTATGGCTTCGATGTGCCGATGCGCGGCAGCTGGTTTGAAGCGACGCTGCTGGCCGGCGGCTTCCTGTTTTTCGTGATCGGGGCCATGTGGCTGTTTTCTGCCTGCAGCCCTACGGAGGTCATGTCGATGCAGATGCCCATGCTTTATATCATGCCGGGCCTTCTCTACAGCGGCCTGTCGTGGCCGGTGTTCTCGATGAATGCGGTTGCCTGGTGGCTGTCGCGGCTGCTGCCGATGACCTACACGGGCGATAATCTGCGTGATCTGATGCTGGCGGGCAGCGCGCCGACCCTTTGGTCGGATATCGGTCAGATGCTGCTGATCGGCGCTGTTATGACGCTGCTGGCTGCGGGTATTTTCAGTTTCCGGCGGCAGCGGAGCTATCGAAAGGAGGATGGGGAGCATGCAGCTGTGGCAAATCATTAAACGTGAATTCCGACAGATCTTTTTGGAGGACCCGCGGCGCTTCGTATTCCTGTTCGGCGCGGCCGTAGGCTATCTGTTTATCTTTGGTGCCTTGTACAGCCCCAATATCGTAAAATATATACCGCTCATCGTCTATGATGAGGAGCAGTCCCCGTTGAGCCGCGAGCTCATCCGGGATTTCGATTCGAGCGACAGCTTTCGTGTGACGGCCTACGCGGCCACGCAGGAGGAGATGCAGCAGGCGCTGGCGGATAAAAGCGCCTACGCGGCTATCGATATTCCGCGGGATTTTTCCCGCAAGATCAAGCAGGGCGGAGCGTCGAGCCTGCTCTTCATGGTGAATGGCTCCAATATTGTCATTACCAATATCACGAGCTCGGCTGCGCAGGATATCACCGCGGCCTTTTCGGACAAGGTGGCCGCTGAACGTGCGGCACTGCGCACCGGACAGAATCAGGAAAAACTGGGCAAGCGCCTCGCGCCGGTCAGTGCGCATCTGCGTGTCCTGAACAATCCGACGCAGGGCTATATGCTCTTCTTCCTGCTGGGACTTGCTATGGCCGCCTTTCAGCAGGGGATTTTCTTTTCCGTCGGGGCCTCGGTGCAGGCGGAGTACCTGAAGCGTGAGGCGATTTCCTGGCGGTCTCTGCTGCTGGGAAAGTTTATCACCTACTGGGGACTCGCGATGCTGTCCTTTTTGACGGTTGTGCTCATCGCGGAATTCTTTTGGGAGATCTGGCTGAAGGGTTCGATGGTACAGCTGCTGCTGCTCGGCGGCGTTTTTTCCTTTGCGTTCATCGCGTTCAGCATGCTCATGTCTTCGCTCTTCCACAATGAAATGCAGTTCGTGCGGGCCTCTATCCTCTATCCGGTTCCGGCCTTTATCTTCGCCGGCTACACCTGGCCGCAGGAATCCCTGGGGCCGGTCATGCACCTGGTATCGTATTTTTTCCCGATGGCCTGGTTCTCCAACGCGGTCCGGCAGATTTTCACCGCCGGGCAGGCAGCCCATTTTACGGAAAATATCGCGGTGCTGCTGTTGCTCGGCACGGGATTCGTCGTGCTCGCGAGCCTCGTTTTCCGCCATCGGCAGAAGCAGCTTTTGGCCGCGGATGAAAAATAAGGTTGAAACGCTGCTTGGCAGGATTCCGCATTGCGGAATCCTGCACAATGGCGTTATAATTTTAGGAAAAAATCGTAGAATGTGCAAAAAATAGTAAACGACTATTTACTATTTCGGTTATTGTTGTTACAATCGTAGGTGGAATGAAAAATGGAGGAGTGCCGGAAATGCTGATTCGTTATTTGGAAAAGCTGGGAACTGTGGTTCTTGGCGGTCTGGAAAAAATCGGCGATGTGGTCATGCTGGGAATGGAAACAATCCGCCAGCTGCAGCACATGCCGCGCATGCGCCATGTGCTGGCTCAGATGTCACATCTGGGCGTGGATACACTTCCGATTGTTGCTCTTACGCTGATGTTTACCGGAATGGTCATGACGCTGCAGATTGCGCATGAGTTCATCCGCTTTGGCGCGCAGTCGACGATTGGCGGTGTCATCGCGATTGCCATCGGGCGCGAGCTGGGACCGGTACTGGTGGGCGTTGTTGCCGCCGGCCGCGTTGGTGCGGCCATCACGGCCGAGATCAGTACGATGAAGGTCACGGAGCAGATTGATGCGCTGCGGGTCATGGCGACGAATCCGGTCGGCTATCTCGTAGTACCGCGCACGATTGCCTGTATGATCATGGTGCCGCTGCTCACGGTTTTTGGTGATATCATCGGCGTGCTGGGCGGCTGGCTCATTGCGGTCAACTATTCCGGCATCACGACCTTTTTGTACTTTAATTCCATCAATACCTTCGTGGCGACGCACGATATGAGCGGCGGTCTCGTGAAGGCGATTGTCTTCGGCATCATCATAGCGATCATGGGCTGTTACTATGGCCTGCGGGCACCGGATGGAGCTGAGGGCGTGGGCCGCGCGACGACCCGGTCGGTGGTCAGTTCCATTATACTGATCTTCATGACGAATGTTTTTTTGTCGCTGATTCTTTATTGATGAGGTGATGCTATGATAGAATTAAAAGATGTAAATAAATCCTTCAAGGGAAAACAGGTCCTGAAGCATGTGAGCCTCACCATCCAGGACGGGGAAACGCTGGCTATCATCGGCGGCAGCGGCTCGGGAAAGAGTACGCTGCTGCGCCTGATGATCGGCCTCATTGAACCGACCAGCGGGGAGATCTGGATACAGGGCCGGGAAATATCGCATCTGCCGGAAAGGGAAATGGACGAGGTGCGGCTCAAGATGGGCATGGTATTCCAGTATTCCGCGCTGTTCGATTCGATGACGGTGGGGGATAACGTGGCCTTTGGTCTGCGGGAGCATACAGAGCTGCCTCCGGATAAAATCCAGGCAATCGTGAAAGAAAAGCTTCAGCTTGTGGGTTTGCCGGGCATCGAGACTACGATGCCGAATGAGCTTTCCGGCGGCATGAAGAAGCGCGTGAGCCTGGCCCGGGCCATCGCTTTTGGGCCGGAAATCATTTTCTACGACGAGCCGAGCTCGGGCCTGGACCCGCTTATGACGGCCAAGATCGATGAGCTCATCGTGGAGATGCAGCGCGCGCTGGGGGTCACTTCGGTGGTCGTCACGCATGATATGGCCAGTGCGTGCCATATTGCGGACCGCATTGCGATGATTTATGAGGGCGAGCTCATTGCGCTCGATACGGTAGAGAATTTCAAAAAGCTGCCTGATCCACGGGTACAGGCCTTTATGAGAAGTATGTATACAGAGGAGGGAAAAGCCGATGTCAACTGAAGCTAAGGTGGGAGCATTTACTGTGGTCGGGCTGGCGCTGTTGACGCTGGTACTGGTGCATCTGAGCGGCTTTTCATGGAACGGTGAGAAAACCTATAAGGTATATGCGGGCTTTTCCCAGGTGGTGGGCCTGAATCCCAGCGCAGAGGTGCGCTTTGTCGGCGTGAAGATCGGTTCGGTGCAGTCCATTGAGCCGGATGGGCTGGGAGTCAGGGTCACCATGAAGCTCAAAGCCGATGTAAAGGTGCCGAAGGAATCCCAGGTGACAGTGAGCTCAAGCGGTGTGATGGGAGAGAAGTTCGTAAGCATTCAGCCGCTGCCGGGAGCAGACGTCAATGATTGTCTGCAGGACGGCGATGCCTTGAGCGGACAGCCTGAGCAGGGTATGGAGTCCATGATGGAGGGCCTGAACAAGGCCGTTGGCCAGGTGCAGGAGCTGTTGGGCTCTCTCAATGAGGTGCTGAGCAATCCGCAGATCAAGAACGCCATGGTCGATATTTCGCTGAATGTGCGTGATGTCACGTCGAACCTGAAGGTCATGACGGCGGCGATGTCCCGTATGGCGGTGAACAATGAGGGGGATGTGCGCACGATGGTGCGCAACCTCACGCAGATGTCCGCCGGCATGAATCAGGCGGCAGCCAGTGTGAATCAGCTGCTGGATGATTTTGCAGGGGATGGCCAGACGATGGCGAATATAAAAGTAGCGATTGAAAATATCGCGGCTACGAGCCAGAGTATTGAGCGCACGGCACAGAGCATTGAGGGAACCGTGACCGATCCACAGGTCAGCGAGGATCTCAAGGCAGTGCTGCATAACGCCCGGGCGGCCTCGCAGAAGGCGGATGACATGATGACGCGGGTTCAGAGCATCAAGGTCAAGCCGGGGATTGAGACCATGTATGCCGGCAAGGGTGAAAAGTGGATGACGAATTTTGATATGAATGTCTATACGGATCCGAACAGCTTTTTCCGTTTCGGACTGGATGATATCGGTGAGGCAAATCAGGTGAACGCGCAGATCGGACGGCGCAACGGCGATTTTGCTTCCCGGGCCGGGGTATTTGACAGCAAGGCCGGCATTGGTATCGATGCCTATGCGGGCAGTCGCTGGAAGTTTTCCCTGGACGCCTATAACCCGAATGACTTTCGACTGAAGCTCCGCTCCCAGTATGAGATGGCGCCGGATACGTATCTGGTAGGGCAGTGGAGTGATGTGAACAAGAGTGACGACCGGACGGCTTATTTTGGTGTTCGGCATGATTTTTAGGGAAGTAGTGTTCCCTTGATAGATTGGTATCGGATTGGTTAGAGAAGAAAAACAGACAGGGGGATTTTGTGTGAAAAGAAATAAGTTTAAAGATATGTATGGCAAAAAGCTTACAGCGTTGGTACTGGGAGGGCTCCTGAGCCTGTCCCTGGGCGGAACGGTGCTGGCTGCGGATACCGTGGATATTAACCTGGATGACAGTGTGCGGATGGCGATGGAAAATAATCGTACCATCAAGCAGTCGGCGGCAGATCAGGAGATGGCCGGCTGGGCCCTGAAGGGTGCCCGCCGGGCTGGCGGTCCTACCTTTACCTGGTCGGGAACGGCTGTGCGTCAGGGCGGCGATGCCTATGCGAATATGGAAGGCAATGCGGTACCGTATCGCAGCCAGTTTGTTAATGTGTTCAAGGCTTCGCTGCCGCTCTATACAGGCGGTCAGCTCGAAAGCAGCATTGCGTCGGCAAAGTATGGCGTAGGCGCGGCGGATCTGGCGCTGGAAGCTACGAAGCAGGGCATCAAGGCGCAGACGGCGTCGTATTACTATAAGGTTCTGCAGTGCCGGAACCTCATCAAGGTCGATCAGGACGCGGTCGATACGCTGCAGGCTCATCTGGATAATGTCAACGCGCAGTACCGTGTCGGAACTGTCGCCAAGTCGGATGTGCTGAGCTCGCAGGTACAGCTCGCGAATGCACAGCAGACGCTGGTAACGGCGAAGAGTGATTACGATGTGGCGGTAGCAACGCTGAACAATGTGATCGGTCTGCCGACGGGGACAGCGCTGAATATCCGCGATGAGCTTCGCTACACGAAGTACGATCTCACGCTGGATGGCTGCACGGAGTATGCGATGGCCCACCGTCCGGATGGACTGGCCAAGCAGTACGCGGTAAAGCAGGCGGAAGAAGCCGTGAAAACGGCGGCTGCCGGCAATCGCCCGTCGGTTTCCCTGGTGGCGGAGAAGTACAAGGCCGGTGAGCATGCGTTGGGACAGGACCATACAAGCGGCAACTATTGGGATGTGGGCCTCAATGCGAAATGGGATGTATTCGATAACAATGTGACGCAGGCCCAGGTCAATGCCAAGAAGGCGGATCTCTGGAAGGCCCAGCAGGCCGCAATGGCCCAGCAGGATACCATTCAGCTGGAGGTGCGCACGGCCTACCTGACGCTGGTGGCGGCGGAAAAGAATATCCAGACGACAAAGGTAACAGTTGAAAAGGCGCAGGAGGACTACAAGATTGCGCAGGTACGCTACAGCGCAGGTGTGGGCACAAACCTCGATGTCATGGACGCCGAGGAAAAGCTGACCCTGGCGCAGACGAATTACTATACCTCGCTGTATAACTATAATTCCAGCAAGGCAGCGCTCGATAAGGCTATGGGTATTGCGGTAGATCTCGATATCAGCGGCTATCAGACACCGGCAGTTGTCGGTGCGGCTGAGCGCGGGCTCGAAAAGCGCGCTGCGCAGGAAGAGAAAAAGGCACAGGCGGCAGCGGTAAAGAACAAGGAAAATGTGAAGGCAGCGGAAGCGGCTGCTCAGCCGGCGGCACCGGCAGTCCCGACGGAGGAACCGGCCGCTAAGGCGGAGGCGCCGGCAGCACAGCCGGTGGAAGCGGCGGAGGCTGCCCAGCCGGAGGAAGCGACTGCTGATACGGAGAGCCCGGCGGATGAGAATGAGCAGGCACAGGAAGCACTGGTGTCCTGATAAAAACAGGTTCCGGCTGCCGAAAAGACAGCGGGGCCAAGGTATGGCTGCAATGCAGAAGGAACTGCCGCATCTTTTTTGATGCGGCAGTAGGTTTATCTGCGGGCAGCAGGGAAATTTCGTGATTTCATGGGGATCATAGGGGGAAAAGGCATGAAGCATCGGTCGGCGGCAGTTATCGTAGGAATACTCATAAGCATGGGAGCGGTTTGTCTGCTCCTTGGCGCTTATCTGCGTTCAGATGGCTTTATGCAGAAGGCCGCGGGACTGGTGCAGGAACAGGCGGCAGAACTCCTGGCTACGCGGGTGGAGGTCGGCGCTGTCTCGGTGGATTCGTTCCATTCCCTCTCCCTGCGGGATCTGGTCATTTATGATCAACAGGATGCTGTGCTGGCGAAGGCCAAAAGTGCACAGGTGAGCTTTTCCCTGCTGTCATTGCTGCGCGAGCCGTCGGCAGCGGCGGTGAGCAAGGTGTCGCTTGTGTCGCCGGAGGTATGGCTGAGCCAGCAGGCGGACAATCGCTGGAATTACGAGGCGATCATCGAGGGCGGCAGCAGCCGGAATGCTTTTGCCGGCAAGGTCAGCGTGCAGGATGGTCAGCTTACGGCCCGGGTACAGGGCCAGCAGCTCGCGCTGACGGACCTGCAGGGGCAGCTGGATTTTGCGGCGCAGCCCTCGGTCCGCCTTACGCTGGAGGGAGCCCTGCAGGGGGCAACGGTGAAGGCGTCCGGGGATATTGGCGGCGCGCGTCAGACTTTGAGTCTTGAGGGAGAGGGCATCCAGGTGGAGGATTATCTGCCCTTTTTGCCGGCGGGGACACTGCCGGACAACGTTACGGTGAATGGCGGTCGCGTGGACCGGCTCGTGCTGGCAGCGGTGAAGACGGGCGAGGATCTGTCTTTCAGCGGTCAGGCTGAGTTCAGTAATGGGCAGGCCGATATCATGGGAACTGCGGTGGAGGACATCGGCGGGCTGTTTGCCTTCAACGAAAAAGAAGGGACGCTGTTCGTGCACGCGCAGGCGGCTGAACAACGGGCCGCGCTGCATGGAAAAATCCGCTGGGATACGGGCGATCCCTATCTGCAGCTGGTTGCGGAATCGGAGGGCTTTGATCCGAGCCAGGTGCTGACGAATATACCTTTCCATGGCAGTGTAGCCTTCTCGGCTACTATCTACGGGCAGCTGTCAGCTCCGCGGCTGGATGGTACCTTCCGTTCGGCTGCCGGGTCGGCGTATGGCTATGCTTTTTCCGATGCCACGGCCAAGGTGCACTATGAGGATGACCGCATTGCGGTGCGGGAGCTTTCCGTGCAGGCCTTTGGCGGTTCCGTGCAGGGAGAAGGGGAATTTGTGACGACGGATCAGTCGTATCTGGCTCATCTGAAGCTGCAGGATGTCGATCTCAGCGCACTGGCCGATTTTGTGCCGGGGGCGACCGGCCGCCTGCAGGCGGATATTGGTCTGCAGGGAAAGGGCCAGGATCTGACGCAGATGGCTGTCTATGGATCGGCGGCCGTTTTGCAGGGAAGCTATCATGGCTTTGCTGTCGAGCGGGCGGATGCCTCCTTTTACCGGATGGGCAACGCGCTCACCCTGGATTTCCTGAGTGCGCGGCTGCCCGGTGGCGGCTCGCTGGGACTGGAAGGCAGTGTGGATGGTGACAGCCTGAACATGTCCTTTTATGCTTCCGGCGCAGACCTTTCGCAGGTGCAGGCCCTGGAACCGCAGGCCGATATGACAGGGCGGGCGGATATGCAGGGAACCGTGCAGGGGCCGCTGGCGAATCCTCGGGTGCAGGTATCCTTCACCGCGGTGGACGGGGCACTTTTCAAGCAGCCTTATACACATCTGACAGGAGCCGCCAGCGGCAGCCTGGATGGCATTGGCATCGATTCCTTTACGATGGAAAATGGCGGTGAACCGGTATGGCTCGTGGATGGCAGCATTGGCTTCACGGGAGAGAAGCGGGTGGATCTGCGTATCGATACCACGGGGGCCCGTATGGAGGACATTGCGGCACTGGTGGCGCCGGATCAGCCGATTACCGGTAATGTGGATAATATCATCGAGATCACGGGCACGCTGGACAATCCGTCGGCGGTCGGCTATATCCATTTCTATCAGGGCAGTTATCGTGGAATGCTGCTGTCCGGCATGGATGGCGACTATACAATCCGGGATGGCGTGACGACCCTGCAGGATTTCCATATCTATTCCCCGCTCGTCGATATGGACCTCAATGGTACAATCAATGCGGAACAGGAACTGAATCTGCGGGTGGCCGCCCACGAGATCCAGGTGGATCGCTTCGGCAGCCATCTGCCCTATCCGCTGAGCGGCCGTGGCCGTTTTGACGGTACCATCGGCGGGACACTCAACAGTCCGCTGTTCGAGGGCCGGCTCGATGCCAGGGAAATGGTCGTCAACGGGCAGACGGTGACGGATGCGCATGGTGACGTGCGCTATCGTGGTCACCGCGTCTATCTTGATCATTTTGGCTTCAAGCAGAATGATGGCAGCTATGAGCTGAAGGCCCGGGCGAATACGGAGACGGGCGAGCTGGATGGAAAACTTACGGTTGACAACGGCGATATCAATGCACTGCTGGCGATGGCGAACCTCAAGAATGACAAGCTGGCTGGCCGCCTCAACGGCACGATCCTGCTCGGCGGCACGCTCGCGAATCCGCTGGCACAGCTCAATGGCTTTGTCGGGCAGGGCTCAATCGCGGGCTATGATGTCCATGATATCAATATGAATCTGTCGCTGGCCAATCATGTGATCACGCTGGACCAGTTTCAGGGGAAACAGGGCGTGAGCGGTGTATTCGCGGCCAAGGGAACCGCGGATCTTGAGGGTCCGCTGCAGGTGCAGTTTTCGGCGCAGGGAATCGATGCGGGTATCCTGGGGAAACTCGCGGGCATTGACGCAAAGGTGCGCGGCAGTGTGAATCTCGATGCGCAGCTCGGCGGTACGATGGCGGAGCCGGCGGCTGATTTATCGGTTGCCATCATGAATGGCGGCGCGGGAACAGCGATGTTCGATTCGCTGACCGGAATTTTCAATCTGCGGCAGGGCATCATCGAGGTGAACCAGTTTGTAGTAAAAAAGCTGCTGAACCAGCAGGAATACAAGGTGAGTGCTGCCGGGAAAATTCCGTTGGCGGCGCTGGATGCGAATGCGGATGAGCTCGATCGGAAGGATCAGTTCGATCTGACCCTTTCGCTCGACCATGCGGATCTGAGCATCCTGCCGATTCTGTCGAAGAATGTTGACTGGGCCGTGGGGGCGACAAAGGGCAGCCTGCGTATCACGGGCACGCGCAACCAGCCGTTGTTCAACGGTGCGCTGTCGCTGTCCGACGGGGCCATGAAGTTCAAGCAGCTCGCGCAACCGATCACCGATATGAATGTCTATGCTGTATTTTCCGGGACGCATTTCAGCCTGGACAAATGCACGGGCCGGCTCGGTCAGGGAACCTATTCCCTGCAGGGAACCAGTGAATTCTATGGCATACAGCCGCGGAATTATAATTTTTCCCTCCAGGCCGATGCGCTGCAGGCCGATTGCCCGTTTTATCAGGGGCCGCTTACGGCCGCTCTTACCCTGAAGGAGGGCGAGATCTTCGGTCATAAGCATCCGCAGCTCTCGGGCCGCATCTTTATCGACCGGGCGATGGTGACGATTCCTTCCGTGCCGGATACGGGCAGCTCGCTGCCGACGGTGCTGCTGGATCTTGATCTCGAGCTCGGCAAAAAGGTACGCTTCTTCAGCCCGCTGCTTTATGATATGCAGCTGGCCGGGGCGGCGCATTTCGGCGGCAGTACGACACATCCGCATACCGCAGGCGCTATTTACGCGCAGAAGGGCACGGTAAGCTATCTGAAGACCGTGTTCAAGGTACGCGAGGCCGAGGCTCGTTTCGGGCAGGCCAATTCCTTCCTGCCGGCGGTGACGCTGCGGGCGGATACGAAGATCAATCATACGCAGGTATTCCTGGCGCTCAATGGGCCGGCTGACCAGATGGCGTTGTCACTGACCTCCAGTCCGGAGCTCAGTGAGACACAGATCGTGCAGCTGCTGACGCTGCGCAGTGCGTATGACCGGAACAATGGCTTCGGCAGCGAAATGTCCTCGATGATTGATGTGGGATTGCAGATGAGTTTCCTGGGCGAAGTGGAGAGTGCCATGCGCAACGCATTGAACCTTGACGAGTTCACGGTGGTGCGGGATACATCAACTTCGAAAAAAACAGCGGACAACAGTGCACATGAGGTGTATAATATAAAAATGGGCAAATATATCACGGATAAGCTCATGCTTCGCTATATCCAGAGTTTTGGCAATGAAGGCCGCAAGGTCGGTATCGAGTATGATTTCAATAATCAGCTCGGCCTTGCGTTTGACTGGGATCAGGAGCATGACTATACCGCAGGCATTGAAGCCCGGTTCAAGTTTTGATGAGGAAAAGGAGGTGACCAGTACATCGTACACGAAATAACTGGAGCAGAAGTACGCAGGATGAATTTTCAGCTGCAAGGCGGAGGAGTGAGGCATAGCGGTGGCTATGCCGATTGACGACAACGCGGCAGATGGAAATTCAGACAAGTAATTCGCCTAGGGATTTCGTGTACGATGTACCCGCGATGGAATTGCGTGAATATCTGCAGGAATTGAATAAAGTGCAGCTTTTGCAGCCGGCGGAGGAACAGCGTCTCTGGTTGGCCTTCAAACAGGATGAGGATGCGGGGGCGCGCCGGCAGCTCATCGAGGCCTATCAGCCGCTGGTGTTCAAGCAGGCGCTGCCGTTTGGACATCTGGATCATATCATGGATGTGATCCAGGAGGGGACGGTTGGTCTCATTGAGGCGGTAGAGGGCTATGATCCTGAGCGGGGCGTGGCGTTCAGCCTCTATGCTGTGCACCGTATCCGCGGCCGCATGCTGAACTTCCTGCAGCGGGAGGGCCGTTCCGACCTGACCTGCATGGAGGGCACGGCGGAGGTCGATGCCTCTCTGCAGGAGCAGTTGGTGGACCCGGCTCTGCCGGTCGCTGAGCAGGCGGAGGCCAGTGTGCTGGCCGATCAGCTGCATCTGGCGCTGGCGCGCCTGCCGGAGAAGGAGCGGCTGGTGCTCGAACGGGTGTATCTCCATAGTGAGGAAGCCCGGGAGGTGGCCGATGTGCTGCAGGTGAGCACCTCGCATATCTACCGTCTGCAGAAGAGCGGTATTCGCCGGGTGCGTGGGATGCTGTCCCGCTTCATGCAGTATTGGCAATAGAATCCGGCGAAAAATAGCCGTGTCTGTTGGATATCTGGTGCAAACCAGCAATAATCTTATCAGAATCTTAAATTTGCCGGAATATTGTCTGCTAAAAAATAAGATACGCAGGGGATTTTATGAGTATGCTTATTTAAAGGAGGCAGCGGCATGGCGAAAAACAGGAATACTTTTCGGCAGCATATACGGGCAGCCCGTGACTGGCTGGGACGGGCGGAAAGCTCCATGGACAAGAAGAACGATGTCCGGGGCGATCTGAATCTCATGCTGGCACAGGCTGAATTGCAGCGCGCGCGGGAGACCAAGGGCCTTACGAAGCGTGCTTCATGGCTCGTGCGGCTGGCTCCGCTGGCTGCGGCCCTGCTGCTCGTAGCGGGCTGCCTGAGCTTTTTGCGGCTTACCGGGCCGCAGGCCCGGCAGGTGGCGGAGCCAAATCCGCCGGCTGTGCAGCGGAATGTAGAACCGGCGGAACCCAAGGCGGTTCTGGCCGATGCGGAGACGGCTGCGCCTAAGGCCGTATCGAGGCCGGTGGCGGAGCCGCCAGCGGCCAGGCCGGTTTCTGAACCGGCAGCCGCAGTGGCGCCCGTTTCGCATGCCGAAGCGGCGCCGCGGCCGGTAGAGCAGCCGGCCGCCCGTGTGCCGTCGGCCGATATGCAGAAACTGATGCAGTCGGCAGGTCGGAGTCTGCGGGCGCAATGATGTTTTGTGACGCCAGCGGGAGAATCCTCTCCGGCGGTGTTTCAGAGCAGCCAGGCATAGTCCTGCTGCGATATAGATGAAATCAGGGAATGACGCAATAGGAGGTTTGACTTTTGAGCAGAAAGAAATACAGATCGATTGCCTGTGCGATTGCATTGGCGACAAGCTTTGCAGGAACACAGGGGTTGGTATATGCGGCTGCGACTGAGGTGCCGGCAGCGGACAGCAGCGTCACCACAGATGCTGCGGCTATGGCCGCACAGAGTACGGGCGCGGCACCGGCGGCACAGCCGGCTGCGGAATCCACGGGTACTCCGGATGCGTCACCAGCACCGGCTGAGGCAGCACCGGCAGCTCCGGCGGATGCGCAGGCAGCGGCTGCCGCGCAGTGGAATGCTTCCCGTCCGGATGACAAGGTGGTCATGGACCAGATCACGGCCTACGACGGCAAGACAATTGTGGCGGTGAACATCCATGGTGCCGGAGAGAAAACCATGAAGACGGCGGAAGCCGCAATCCAGTCGAAGGTCGGTACGGCTTTTGCGAAAAATACGGTTTCTAACGATGGACAGGCACTCCTGGATACGGGATATTTCTATGATCTTTATCCGAGCTTCGAGGAAGTACCGGAGGGCGTAATCCTTACCTATAATGTGCTGGAGAATCCGGTTCTGAAGTCGGTTGAGATCAAGGGCAACAGCAAGGCGGAGCCGACGGAGAAACTGCAGAAGCTCATTACGGTACCGGTAGGAGAAATCCTGAACCGCCGTGTGCTGGCAGACAACGTGGAGGCAATCCAGAAGCAGTACGCGACCGACGGCTATATACTGGCCAAGGTCAGCAACCTCAATATCAATGATAAAGGCGAGCTCACCATTTCCATCAATGAGGGTGTGCTCGAGGGCTATAAGGTCAAGGGCAATACCAAGACGAAGGAACGCGTGATCGTGCGCGAAATGCGCACGAAGATCGGCGAGCCGCTCAACAAGAAGCAGGTGACGCGCAGCTATCAGCGCATCACGAACCTGGGCTTCTTTGAGAGTGTCGATGTGCGGCCGACGCCGGGCGTCGAGCCGAACGCAGTGGTTCTGGAGATCGCTGTTACGGAGAAGCGCACGGGTACGCTGGGCATAGGTGCCGGCTACAGCAGCTCTGACGGCGTGGTAGGTATGTTCAATATCGGCGATACGAATTTCCGCGGTACCGGCGACGCCATCAGCCTGACCTATCAGGTCAGCGGCAGCGATACCGATGCACGCGGCTATACGTTCTCCTATACGCATCCGTGGATGGATAAGAAGCAGACCTCGGGAACCCTGCGCATCTATAACCGTACGTATTCCTATGATGATTACGATACGGAAGGCACGCTGCAGGAGGAATACATGCGTAAGTATTCCGGCGGCGAGATTACGCTCGGCCGGCCGGTCAGCGAGTATTCGACGAATTATATTACGCTGCGGAACCGCAACGATAAATACGAACGCCATGTGAGCAATACCGACCGCAGCGGCAGTGCCTACGATACCTGGCGCAACGACAACTTCGGCCTGACGCGCAGCATCACGCTCGCGCATGTCACCGATACCCGGGATAATTACTTCTTCCCGATGTCGGGTGGCCGCGTATCCCTTACGGCAGAAATCGCCGGTCTTGGCGGTGACTTCAGCTATCAGAAATACACGGTTGAGGATCAGCGCTACCGCAAGGTCGGTCACGCCCAGGTCATTGCATTGCGCGGCATGTATGGACACAGCGGGCAGCAGCTGCCGGAGTCCGCACAGTACAAGCTGGGTGGCCAGGATACGCTGCGCGGCTATCGCGATGATATGTTCCGCGACAACAGCATGTTCCTCCGTACGATAGAGTATCGCTTCCCGGTCATCAGCAAGGTGCAGGGCGCACTCTTCACCGATTTCGGTGGTGTATGGAACAGCGGCTGGATGCCGGAGAACATGCACAGCAGCATTGGCTTCGGCCTCCAGATCCAGACGCCGGTAGGGCCGATGCGCGTTGACCTTGCGCATGGCTCGCAGGGCAATCGCGTGCACTTTACCGTCGGAACGACGTTCTGATCATGAAGAGGATGCGATGGAGCGCCTGCCTGGTTGTACTGCTTCTTCCGCTGCTGTTGCTGTTCTCACCGGCTCCGGTGGGCGCGGCACCGCTGGTGGAGGAAACGCAGGCCGTCGTGCAGGCGGATGCTTCTTTGCCGCCGCTCATCCAGGCACGAATGCAGACGAGTGTGAAGGCCATCGCCGATCAGCTGCTGGCGGGACATCCGCTGACAGCTGTGCAGGCGGATCGCGGTCATTATGAGACGGTGATCCATGAGGTCTTTGATAAGGTGCTGGTAGGCTATTCCGTGGACCGGGTGGACATCCGGCCCGCGGCTATCGCTCAGGTGCAGGTTCATATCGTTCCCTGGGCGGATACGATCCAGACCGTGCAGGTCCGGACAACCGTTGAGGGCATGCCGCCGGAAATCGAGGCGATGGTCCGGTCGGATCTGCAGGGTGTGGACAAGGTGTTTTCGCAAAGCATCGTGGGGCTGCCGCTGGCCGCCGCTGATTGGAGCAATGGCGTGGTGAAGCACAGCCTCAACGCGTTCATGGCGGAGCATCTGCCGGAGTTCCGGGCGGATTTTGAACTCTCGCCGGATACGGAGGCGCAGGTGCAGCTTACGGTGTATCCGCGGCTGCCTGTTGTGCGCACGGTGGATCTGAATATGCGATCCGATACCGTACCGAATTTCACGCTCATCAACCATCGGCAGCTCATGCTGGAAAAGGTGAATCTGCTGCTGGGCGTGCCGGTGGCGTTCGTTTCGCGGCATGAGGAAGCACTGCGCCGGCTGTTTGCTGCTACGCTCGACAGTACGCCGGATTTCCGGCTCTATCGGCTGCACAGCACGGTTTCGCTGCAGGTTGCGGAGGACACCGTGGTCATGAGCCGTTCGGATACGACGAAGTATCGGCTGCGCCTGGAAGGCTGGTCGGACATCGGCAATATCCGCAACGGCGAAGGCGATAATCAGCGGTTCCGCCTCCATGCGGGGCAGATGATGTCCTCCAAGGACGAGCTGTTCGGCCAGCTGGATTTCTTCCCCCAGCATGTGCGCTGGGGCTGGGAGGTCGGCTATCAGCGCAGCCTGGGCAGTCAGGCCGCAGTCAATCTGCGTTATGATATGAAGGAAAATCGCGGTGTGCTGGGAGCCTCCTATCGGCTGGCTCCGCGCTGGCAGCTGCGCTATGAATACCGCTGGGCGGATGAACTCGGTGAAGCGGCCCTGCGGTATCGCATGCATGATTTTTTGAGTCTGGAGTACGTCGTGGATCGTCATGACAACTGGCTGCGTCTCATTGGAGTTTTTTAAGCTCAATGTGGTGGAGAAGGTCCTTCGGCTCTTGAATAAGAAAACAGAGTTTGTTATAATGAAAATGCTTTTTAGCAGGCTCTTATTCTATGCCGGATCGTTCCGGTATTTTAAAAGAAATCCCGCAGAGGGAAAAAGGAGAAGAAAAATGATTAAATTACAGAAAAAACAGGTTAAGATCATCAGCGTCCTCATTGCTTTGGTATTCATGGGCAGCGTTGTAGCGCTTGCTCTTTCGCAGTCGGGTTCCGGCATCGCTTCCGCAGCATCGTCCTCGAATGTAGGCGTTATCGATTATCGCCAGTTCAGCCAGCTGCCGGATGTTGCTTCCATCGAGACGCAGATGCAGCAGGCTTCCACGGATGCTCAGAAGGAATTCAATGAGAAATCCGCCAACATGAGCGATCAGGAAAAGGCCGCATACTATCAGCAGACCATGCAGCGTCTGCAGCAGCAGCGCCAGGATCTGCTCGACCCGGTACAGAAGAAGATCGAGGACGCTGTAAAGAGCGTCGCTGAGGCTAAGGGCCTTTCGGTTGTACTCGTGAAGGACAGCGTCATCTATGGTGGCCAGGACATCACGCAGGATGTAGTAAAGAAGCTTTCGAAATAAGTCAGGCGGTCAGAGGAATATAGCAGGTGAAAAGTACC
This sequence comes from uncultured Selenomonadaceae bacterium, assembly GCA_964520975.1. Taxonomy (GTDB): domain Bacteria; phylum Bacillota; class Negativicutes; order Selenomonadales; family Selenomonadaceae; genus CAZFPA01. The sequence continues at coordinate 20,279 of CAZFPA010000022.1, forward strand.
GAGCCATTCATTGTGCTCGGTACTTTGTTGAAAGGAGGGGTCTGCATGCCGGCAGCAGAGAGTCCGGAAGAGGATAAGAAACGACGGACCGTAAACCGTCGGCGCAGGCAGGCCGTTGCGGGAGCTCTGGCAGCGGTTGGACTCATCCTGCTCGGGGCCTGGCTTTTCCGGACCTATGGCTGGAAAAAAGCAGTGCCGCCGCCAACGGCCAATACCATTGGCGTTATCGATCTGCAGAAGGCCGCTGAGGCCCATTCGGCTTACGCACAGCTCAAGGAGCTCCGCTCGGAGCGGGCTGCGCTGGCCGCGGATCTGCAGATGGATTTCGCCGCGGGGGCCTTTCAGGCGCCGCAGCTGGATATGCAGCCCTTTGATGACGCTGCGGTTCAAAAGCAGCAGCTGGCCCTGGCAGGTAAGCATGCCGAGCTTTCGCAGAGCATGAAGGAAGCGGAAAGGGCAAAGCGGGAGGAAACCCGTCCAGCCTATGAGGCACAGAAAAAAGCGCTGGATGAAGATTATCTCAATGAGATCCTCAATATCCGCATCAAGCTGGACAGTGCCAGGGCAATGCGCCTGTCACCGGCCGATGTCGAGTCGCTGGCTGCGCGCATGGAGGAACTTCAGCATGAGCGGGGCAGCCAGCAGCAGGCGCTATGGGAAAACTACGAAGCGGGTATCCATGCCTATATGCAGCAGCTGGCCGGACAGAGCTCGACCCTGTTGCAGCAGTATGCGGCATCCGTAGCGGGTGAGCAGCAGACCGAGGCGCTGCGCCGTCAGGCGGAAGCGCAGGACCGCAGCAGCGCCGCGATGGAATCACAGCGCCAGGGCTCTGGCGACCGTGCGCAGCGTCTGCTCACGAAGAAGACGGCCCTGGCGGCCAAGGACGAGGAAATCCGGGTACTGGAAGAGCATATTTACCAGGATATCAGCGGCCGGGCAGCCAAGCTCGCCATCATCCATCATCTGACACTGATTCTCGCGAATCCTGTCGTGAATCTTCGCGGGCTGGCGTATGAGAAATATCAGGCAGGGCCCTGGACAGAAGGGCATACCCTGCTCATCGGCACGGATACATTGGATCTGACCGATGCGGTTATAGCGGAATTGCAGTCCGCCGGCTAGCGGCTGTTTCTGCGGTAGAGAATTCTTTGGAAAGAAAGAGGCTATTAGTATGAACGTAAAGAAAAAATCACTGGCAGTGCTGTTTTCGGCGCTGACCGTCATGATGCTGGTCAGCGGCTGCGGCAAGGCCAAGCTTGGCTATATAGATCAGTCCCGTCTGCAGAAGGAAAGCCCGCAGATTGAGGCTGTGCTCAGCGAATGGGATCAGAAGATGGCTGACCTGCAGAAGGAATCGGCTGAGACCCTGTCTCCGGACAAGACCAAGGGCATGTCTGACGATGAGCTCAAGAAGGCACAGCAGCAGGTACAGATGAAGGCGATGGCACTGAACCAGCAGTATCAGAGCCAGCTCAAGGCCAAGGTGGACGCTGCTATTGATGAAATCGCGAAAAACAAGAAGCTTGACGCGGTCGTTGACAGCGAGCCGAGCACGAAGCTCGTTGTAAGCGGCGGCGTAGATATCACGGATGAGGTTATCCAGAAGCTCAAATAAGAGAGGAGGATAGGGATGAAAAAGACATTACAGGAAATTGCCGCATTCGTACATGGCCGGCTGGTCGGGGAGCCAACCCTGGAAATCAGCGGTGTGACGAATATCATGGATGCTGGCAGGGGGGAGCTGACCTTTGCCGTGGAGCCGCATATCGAAGCGGCCAAGGGCTGTGCGGCTTCGGCTGTACTGCTGCCGGAGGACGCAGGCGAATTCCCGTTGCCGGCAATCTACGTGGCTGAGCCGCGGGTAGCTTTTGCAGCCCTATTGGAGCTCTTTACACCGCCGCTGGTGTTCCCGGCAGGGGTGAGCGCGGAAGCTCATATCGGTCAGGATGTTACGCTCGGTGAAAATGTAACAATCCTGCCTTTCGCTGTCGTGGATGACCATGCGGTCATCGGCGCGAACGTAACGCTCTATCCGCACACCTACATCGGCCAGTACGCGCAGGTGGGCGATGACAGCATCATCTATTCGAATGTCACGGTGCGGGAACGCTGCCGTGTCGGCAAACGGGTCATCATCCACAGCTCGACGGTGATCGGCGCAGATGGCTTTGGCTTTACGACGACGGACGGCGTGCATACGAAGGTGCCGCAGGTCGGCAATGTTGTGCTGGAGGATGATGTCGAGATCGGTGCCCATGTAGGCATCGACCGGGCGACTACGGGCTCGACCATCATCGCGCACGGCACAAAGATCGACAATCTTGTCCATATCGGACACAATTGCCATATCGGGGCCAATAACCTCATCGTCGCGCAGACGGGGATCTCGGGCTCGACGAATGTAGGCAATAATGTCACCTTCGGCGGCCAGGTCGGCACCGTGGGGCATATCGATATCGGGGCCAACTCGGTATTTGCGGCCCGCAGCGGTATCATCGGCAATACGCCGGAGGGCGTGTTCTATGCGGGCTTCCCGGCGAAGCCGCATCAGGAATGGCTCCGCATGGAGGCGGCTCTGAAGCATCTGCCCGAGCTTGCCAAGCGCATCAAGCAGCTGGAAAAAAAGCTCGCGAAGTATGAAAATCCGACGGAATAAGGGCTGTGCGGCCCATGATGAGGGCGCTGCCAATGGCAGCACCCTCTTTTAGGTGGTGGCGGAAATGAAATGGCCGGTACAAATATTGTTGGGCAGTCTGCTGCTCCTGAGCACTCCCGTTGCTGCTGCACCGGCGCTTGGCGGTGAGACCGGAGCGCTGACCGTGCCATCAGCGGACGCGCTGCGTCCGGGGCAGCTGCATCTGGCCTGGAGCACGGCGGAGGACGGGCATCGCAGCGCAGTGGCGTTCGGCGCCCTCAAACGTCTGGAGCTGAGTACCCTGCACTTCGACTCGGCGGAAAAGGATACTGTGGAACTCGGTCTGAAGTATGAGCTGCAGCCGGAGACGCTGCTGCGGCCGGGTATTGCTGCAGGCGTCGAGGATATTGCGAGGGAGCGCCGCCGTTCCTTTTACGGCGTGGTGAGCAAAACGCTTCCCTATGGGCTGCGCGTGCATGCCGGTGTCGGCAATGGCCGCTATGCCGGCGGTTTTGCCTCCCTGGAGGTGCGGGCGTTTCCCAAACGGCCCGCGGGCGTATTTCCGGATCTGACGCTTTTTGCGGAGCATGTCGATGGGCATGGGGCCTATGGACTGCGGCTGGCACTCTCCCGCGGGCTGAAGGTGGAGGCCGGAGTAGATGGCTCGGCGCATTTTGCGGGCCTCAGCTATAATTACTATTGAGTCCTGGAACAACAATCCTTCCGGACGATGGGGGAATGAATATGTCTTATTATCTGGCAAAAATTTTCAGCTATATCTGCTGTCTGCTGCCGGCCCGCTTTTGTGACTGGCTGGGCAATCAGCTGGGGCGCCTGACCTGGCTTGTGGTGCCGCAGAAGCGCAAGCGCATGGCCCGGGAAAATATCCAGCGCTGTCTGGAGGTAGATGCAGCCGAGGCGGAACGCATCGCGAAGGCCAGCTGGGTGCGCTTTGGCCCCATGCTGCTGGAGGTGCTGCGTTTTCCGGTACTGCGCAATCATCTCACGGAATACGTAGAGGTTACGGGCAAGGAATACCTCGATGAGGCAATGGCCAGCGGCAAGGGCGGAGTGCTGGCAACCTCGCACAGCGGGAATTGGGAGCTCATGGGCGGCGCGCTCGCGTCGCTGGGCTGCCCCCTCGTCGGCGTTGCCATGAAGCAGAAGGAAGCCGCAATGGACCGGTTCATCAATGACTACCGCCGCATGGTGGGAATCCATGTGACCTACAAGACGAGCGTGACCCGGATGTTCCGCATGCTCAAAGAAGGATGGTTCATCGGACTGCTCATGGATCAGGACACGAGCATGCGCGATGGCATCATTCTGCAGTTTTTCGGGCAGGAAACAAACTGCGTGCCCGGGCCGGCCGCACTGGCCCGTTCGCAGGACGCGCCGATTCTGCCGGTCTACATCACGAAGCTGCCGGACGGCCGTCATCGCCTGATGCTCCATAAGCCCATCTACGTGGAGCGCACCAGGGACAAACAGGCCGATATCCGCCGTACGAGCCAGCAGCTCATGGATGTACTCGAGCAGCACGTGCGCGACTATCCCGAGGACTGGTTCTGGCTTCATGATCGCTGGAAATCCATCCGCCACCGTTACGATTGAAACTTCACTGTCCTCGCTGCTTTACGGTGGCGGGGGCAGTTTTGATTTTATTGCCGGTGTGCGCCTTCGATATCGTGGTTTCTTTCTTCTTGCCGGCCAATCCTTTCCGTTTTGTCGCTAAAGCGCAAAGCGCATGAAGAAAAACTTGCAGGAATGGCGAATGTTTTGTACAATAGAAAGAGGTATAAAGTCAGGGGGATTTATTTTGCAGCACCAAACTACATTAGCATCGGATGTCCGCTATACGGGCGTTGGCCTGCATTCCGGGCAGGAGGTCTGCATGACGCTGCGACCGGCCCCAGCCGATACGGGAATTGTCTTTATCCGGACGGATCTGGACGGTTCGCCGCGAATACGGGCGATATCAGACAACGTCACATCGACCATTCGGGCGACGACAATTGAAGAAAATGGAATCAAGGTCTTTACCATCGAGCATCTTTTATCTGCCTTGCACGCTCTGCGCATCGACAATTGCTTTGTTGAAATGAATGCCGAGGAGCCGCCGGTTGCAGATGGAAGCTCGTTGATTTTTTTTGACTTGCTGAAAAAGGCCGGGCAGCAGGAGCTGGCGGCTGAGCGACGGGAGCTCGTCATCGACCGGGTGTATCGGATTGATGATGCGGGCCGCTTTGTCATGATAGTGCCCTATGATGGCTTCCGCGTGAGCTTCACCTCAATCAACCCGCATAAGCTGGTCGGTATCCAGTACGAGGATTTCAACATTGATGCCGATACATATCGGGCGGAGCTTGCACCGGCGCGTACCATCGCCTATGAGGCTGAGATCGAGGCCCTGCAGAAGATGGGGCTGGGGCTTGGCGGCACGATGGAGAGCGTCATCGTCTACAACGACGAGGGCTGGCTCAATGCACTGCGCTATGAGGATGAGCTCGTGCGCCATAAGATGCTCGATGTCATCGGGGATCTGCGCCTGAGCGGCCTGATCCGTGGGCATGTCATTGCGGTGAAATCCGGCCATGCGCTCAATACGCAGCTGGCCAAACAGATTACCGAGGCGTTTCGCAAGAAATAGCGGGTGCCAGCAGGCACCCTGCCGATAAAATTCAGAAAGAGGGTTTTACTATGATCCTGGACATAAATGAAATTCAAAAGATCCTGCCGCATCGTCCGCCGATGCTGCTGGTTGATCGTATTATCGAGCTCGAGCCGTTCAAATCGGCAACGGGTATCAAGAACATCACCATGAATGAGCCGCAGTTCCGCGGTCATTTTCCGGGGAATCCCATCATGCCGGGCGTGCTGATCCTTGAGGCCATGGCCCAGGTCGGCGGCATTGCCATGCTGTATCCGGAAGAGAACCGCGGCAAGATTGCGCTGTTCGGCGGTATGGAAAACGTGAAATTCAAGCGTCCGGTCGTGCCGGGCGATCAGCTCATCATGAAAGCTGAACTGCTGCGCGTGCGCGGTGATTTCGGCAAGCTGCATGCGGAGTCGTATGTCGGCGATCAGTTCGCGGCACAGGGAGATTTTACCTTTGCACTGAAAAGAACCGATAATAAATGATTTATTGTTAAAAAGGCAAGAAAAAGCGAGATAGTCTTGCGTTACCCCTCGAAACGGCTGAATTTGTCAAAAAATCCAGTGCAGGGATTTGCGATCATTTCGGACTATATAAATGAAGGGTCAGTAGAAAGGCTGACGAGTGAAGCCGTTTAGGCAGACTAAAGGAGTTGGAAACCATGAGAGCTGACAACAAGGTTGTCGCATATATACATGAAACTGCGGTTGTCCATCCGGGGGCGCACATAGGAAAGAATGTTGAGATCGGACCGTATGCCGTCATTGGGGAGAATGTGGAGATCGGGGAAGGAACGAAGATCGGCCCGCATGTAGTCATCAGTGGCTGGACCAGCATCGGCCGGGATTGCCGTATATTCCAGGGCGCTTCGGTAGGCGAAGAGCCGCAGGACCTGAAATTTAAAGGCGAAAAGAGCTATGTATTCGTCGGTGACCGTACGACCATCCGTGAGTGTGCTACGATTCATCGGGCTACAGGTGAGGGCGAGGAAACCCGCATCGGCAACGACTGTTTGCTTATGGCCTATACCCATGTCGCACATAACTGCGTAGTCGGTAACGGTGTCATCATGTCGAACGCGGCGATGATTGCAGGACATGCGGTGATCGAGGACCGGGCTGTCATCGGCGGCATGTCCGGCGTGCATCAGTTCGTGAAGATCGGCCGCAATGCGATGGTCGGCGGTGCCTCCAAGATCGTGCAGGATGTCGTACCGTATACGATTGTCGATGGGCATCCGGCCAAGGTCGTCGGACTGAACAGCGTGGGTATTTCCCGCGCGGGCATTCCAATCGATTCGCGCCGCAACATCAAGAAAGCCTATAAGCTGCTTTACCGGTCGGGATTGAGCCTGGCCCAGGCCATTGAGATGATAGAGCAGGAGGTCGATTCCTGTGAAGAGGTCGATCATTTCCTGCGTTTCCTGCGCAATGCAGAGCGCGGAATCTGCCGCGGACGCCGCGAGTCGGAAAGCCGCGAGGACTGATAATTCATAAATTCGGAGGATGACATGGAGAAAATAGGACTGCTTGCCGGCATCGGCAGACTCCCGGTAGAATGTGCCAAGGCTGCCAAGGCTTTGGGCTATGAGGTCTACGCGGTAGCACTGCT
>CAZFPA010000023.1:0-26566 GCA_964520975.1 uncultured Selenomonadaceae bacterium
GAGACCTTTTTCGGCAAATTTTGTATTGCACAGTTCGGCCCAGTGATGACGGAGATCCAGCGTAGCTTCTTTGGGGCAGAACTGCCGGGAGTTGCGATAGCCGGAGACAGCATTCCCTTTGGTGTCTTCGGCATATTGCTTGAAGTATTTTTCGGCAGGGAGAGGACGGTCTTTTTCAAAGATCTTTTCGGAGAACATCAGGTGACAATGGATGTTCCGGTGTTCCTTATCAAAGGTGGCGGTTTTATCGTGGATGGCATAGCTGAACGCATGCTGATCGCGAATGCCATAATCATCCATCAGCTGCTCGACCAGTGCGATGTTTTCTTCCAGCGTGAACTCTTCCTGCAGGGCAAAGCGGAATTCACGATAGGCACGGCCATTCTTGCGACGGTTCAGTTCTGCCTGTTCCCAGAACTGGTCGGCGTTTTCGGCCCAGCCTGGCATATTGCCGTTGGCCGAATAGACGAGATCTTCTTCCCGGTCGTGAAGATGGGCATAGCTGCCCTGTCGGCAGATATACTCATAGTGTGTCTGCGTGTTCAGCTTCGATCCATCGCGGCGTTTGCCGTGAGGGACATTCTCGAAATAGAAATGAGCCATAGCGAATCCTCCTGGGCCTCGGCATGTCAGCCGAGGCCTTTTCTGATGCCTGCAAGGCAGAAGAATACGGCGCAGCCGTCTGCCCCTTAGGGGCAGCCAGCGCCCTATGGGCGTCTGCCGGTCCAGCCGGAGGTTGGCGCAGGCAAGTCTCGCAGAGACTTGTGTAAATGCGCATTATGGGTTTTCTCCGCGCAGCGGCTGGTAGGGATCCCTTCAAGGATATTTTATCGCTCATCGAATAGAAAGTAAATAAAAATATTTGAATACAGGTAGAATAATAAGGATATATTACCGAATTATAAAGGAATATATTAAATAATTAAATATTTACAGATTATTATGATTGTGATAATATTTAGCTTGTAGGAGGTGGTGATATGGAACCACAAAAAACGTTCTTTCCAGACAGGGAACCGACGGAGCTGTTTGATCGGAAGGCTTCGGGAAAGTTTCAAAATGACCTTTATAACCTGGCTCTGGATAAGGATGTAGCGAAGAAGCGGAACCTGCTGTATCTGGGCCTGATTATCGTTTGTGTCCTTTCTACGATCTTCATTGCAGCGACGGCGAACTACAAGACGTATGTTGTGCGGGTAGATAACGCAACCGGGCAGGTGGAGACTGGCGGTGAGCTCAAGGCAACGAATTATAAGCCGCAGGAAGCAGAGCTCAAGACATTTTTGGCACAGTTCATCATGAACACGCGGACCATCCCACTCGATCCGGTTCAGTATCGTGTGAACTGGGAGAATTCCAAGCATTTCCTGACGCAGGAAGCGGCACAGAAGCTGGTAGCGATGACTGACAAGGAAAAGCCGGTGAATAAGCTGGGGCATCTGACGGTGCAGCCGGAAATCAAATCCATCCAGCTGCAGCCTGGTACGCAATCTACCTATCAGGTGCGCTGGATTGAAGAAGAGTATGCATTGAGTGGCGGCAAGAGTGGTGAGAAGGCAAGCTATGTTGCTTTGTTTACCATCAAGCTGGATCCACCGACGAAGGAGCAGGAACTGCTCATCAATCCGTTAGGGCTGAAAATCAAAGATCTCACGATGACCCGTGAAAATGAGACGAAGGGGTGAGGCAGGATGAAGTGCAAAAAGAAGCTGCTTGCAGCGGCCATAGCTGTTGTTGTTTGTTCTGTATCCCCTGTATTTGCTGCGCAAGGATTTTACAGCATCGAGGATGCAGCCTGGCAGGAATCCCGTCTGGTCTATCCTTATCATGATGGCAGCATGTACCAGGTATATACGCAGCTGGGGCACGTGACGGACATTGAGATGCATGCGGGAGAAAGCATCCAGAATGTCATGGCCGGAGAAACGTCTTCCTGGGGAATTGAGACGGCCAAGGTCGGCGGAACCGCACATGTTTATATCAAGCCGAAGGCTGCCGGGATTAGTACGAACTTCGTCATCAATACGGATCGCCGCTCTTATCGGTTGATGGTGGCATCGACCGAAGAATATGAACCGGTGGTGTGCTGGACCTATCCGGCTGATCAGCAGCGAAAAAAAGCACGGGAACGAGAGCTGACCAATCGCAGCGAGGGAATGTATCCGGAGCTTTTCATGAAACGCTATCAGGGAAGGTTGATTCCCAAGGCCATGAATGCATCTTATAGGCTGGAGGGAAGCAAGCAGGCCAGCAAGGAGCTGTTCCCGTTGCAGATCTTTGATGATGGTACCAGAACGTATATCGAGATGCCGCAGAATAACAAGTACGACCTCCCGGTGCTTTACAACGTGGATGATGCAGAGAAGAAGGGAAAGCTTACGTTGGTGAACTATCGGATGCATGGCGCATATTTCATTGCGGATCGTGTATTTGCGCATGCACGCTTGTATTATTCCCATAAGGTTTACGTGGATATCTATCCGAAAAATGAACATGGGGGCGAGAACAAATGAGATGGCCGAAATTCAAGAAGTTCTGGACGAAAACAGAGGAAGAACTGCCCGTTGATGAATCGGAAAAGCAAGAAGAACAGAGCAAAGATGAGATTGACCTGGGTGACATCCATTTCGGGGAAGAACTGGATCCTGAGGCCAAGGCCAAGACCTTTGCGAAAAAGAAAATCTTCTGTGCAGCCGGTGTGGTGGCGGCGGTGACGCTTACCGCGATTGCTTCCAATCATTTGTTCAGTACGCAGCCTAAGGAAGATAAACCGCTGGGCACTCAGAGCATTGCCAATGCGGCGACACCGGCGGATCAGCTGCCAGGTAAGTATTCCGATATCGATAAGACGAAAAAGCCGACAGCCAATGAAAAGCCGGAGCCCGCGAAACAGCAGACTGGACCCGACAACCGGACGACGGCGCCTGCGAGGACGAACACTCCGGCGGCTGCGCAAACGCCCAGTCGTGCACCTGCCATGCCAGCGGCAGCAGCTGCACCGGTGGTTATGCCAGCGGCTAATCATACGGAGCAGACAGCAGCCCGTGAAAAACAGAAAGAAGTGGAGGCAAGGAACAATAGTGAGATTGCGTTCAAGCTGGCAGCTGCGATTTCAAAGGAGCAGGCTGCCAATGCGATCCAGCCATTGGCGAATGCACCTGTGAGTACGAGTGGGAATGTGATGCAGACAAGCGTGCAGACGGCATCACCGCATTATGGTGTGGAGACCTATGAGGATTCGGGTACTGGTTCGTATATCCTCAATGCGGGAGCGGTCATCCAGGCATCACTGCTTACGGGAATCACGAGCGATGTAGCCAATAGTGACGTAGTCGCGCAGGTCCGGCAGAATATTTATGACAGCCTGACTGGCATGCATCTCCTGATCCCTCAGGGCAGTCGTTTGATTGGTCGGGCTGGTTCTGCTGGTGGCCTTGGCAATCACCGGATCGGCGTGAAGTTCTATCGCATTATCCTGCCGAATGGAAGCTCATTGACACTGCCGGATCAGCAGGCTATTGATGGTACTGGTTATCCGGGCTTGGCAGATAAATACATGGAGCATAGCGGCAGACTGTATCGCACTGCCTTCTTGAGTGCCCTGCTGGCAGCTGCGGCGCAGAGTGCGACGGGCAATACGTCGGGCAGCGATGACCGCAGCCCAGGGCAGGAAGCTGTTTCCGGTGCGGCAGCAGCCATCCTGAGTACCGGCAATAAATTGGTGGAACGTGATGCCAAGATCAGCCCGACTATCGAGATCGAGCCGGGGTTCCAGTTCAGTGTATTTGTCAATCAGGATCTGCTGGTTGGTGAGTACGATGTCTATTAAGCTGCTGGCTTTTTTCCTGCCCCTCTTTGGCGGCTGGTGGATGGCCACGCAGAAACTGGCTGCTCTGCTGCAGTATGATGGAATCCTTGGTCAGCCCTTATGGTATGGTGGTCAGCCGTATTATCTGCCCTGGCATTACATCCGCTGGTATATGGAGCTTTATGGGTATATACCGGAGCTGTTCAAGAAGACCTATGGGTATTTGTACGGCGGATTGCTGGTGGGGACGATCTTCCTGTTCCTGCTGCAGAAAAAGCAGCTGCTTCGGTCGCATGGATCCGCGCATTGGGGTGAATACGAAGATGTTGAAGCCATGGACCTGATTTCCTCAAGTGGTGTCGTGGTCGGCCTCTATGATAACCGGCTGACACAACTGGGGACAGCCTGTCTGCGTGCGTTGGAGCGTATCAAGAAAGAGAAGGTCACTTACGCAGAAATGGCGTTTGATAAGCGGCAGGAAAAGATACGGGACAAGTACAGCCGGGAACTGCAGAGTATCCAGCAAAAACTGCCGCAGATACAAGACAAGAAACTGCAAAGAAAGGTACAAAAGCGGCAGAAAGTTTTGGAGAAATATCTGAACCATCCCCTGCGTTATGATCCGGCAGTTGAGGATTACTTTACGGTATATCCCTTGGTATATGGCTATAAGAAATTGCAGCAGATTTTCTTGCATAAACAGCATTTTTACCTGCGGGATAATTCGAATAAGCATTTGGCGGTCGTTGCTCCTACACGCAGCGGCAAGGGAGTCGGGCTTATTATCCCGACTCTCTTAGGCGGCTGGAAGGAAAGCGTCATCGTCAACGATATCAAGTCTGAGAACTGGGGAATCACTGCCGGGTATCGGAAGCGCATGGGACAGACGGTCATCAAGTTTGAGCCTACTGCCGAGGATGGCAGCTCGGCCCGGTGGAATCCTTTGGAAGAAATCCCTATCGGTACAACTGGGGAGGTATCCGCGGCACAGAATCTTGCCTATATCCTTGCCAACTATGATGGCAAGGACAAGCTGGATCATTGGGGCGCTAATGCAGCGGTTGTCCTGACGGTGGTTATCCTGCATCTCCTATATGCGCATTACAGCGACCCGGAGCATTATCCGGAGATGCCGAACCTGTACAGCGTGTCGGCGTTCATGAAAGCCAATCTTGTTCCGGTAAGGGATAAGGAGGGGAATGTCGTGATGGAAACACACGACGGCGTCCTGGTGGAGAAGGTCGATCCCAAGGGCTTTATCGATACCTTGAATTCACTGAAAACCTTTCAGCATGTGCCGGATGAGGGGATTGATATCCGGCAGTGGGATAAGGAGGCGGGAAAATACGTTACCCGGCACTTCACACCGGAGGACATGGCAGCAATCTATCCCAGTGCCCAGTCCCTGCAGTATTTGCCGAATGTGCATCCGATTATTTATCAGAATTTTGTTGAGATTACAGCGAAACCAGAGATGGAGCGTGGCAGCATCATTTCCACGGCCAATACCGCAGTCAAGGAATATCTGGACCCGATACTGGCGAAGAATACCGCCTGCAGTGATTTCTGTATCGATGACATCATGAACGACGAGAAGCCGATCAGCCTGTACCTGGTGACACCGCCAGCTGACCTGCTGCGTCTGGCACCAATCTTTCGGCTGTTCTTCGAGATGATGGTCAAGCATCATGCCAAGAAAATCGGTACCTATGAGAATGGTCTTGTCAAGACGGTCTACCGCCATAAGTGCTTGTTCCTGATGGACGAGTTCAGCAGCCTGGGCAATCTGCAGTCCTTTGCGGCGGCTTTATCGTATATTGCCGGTTATGGGATGAAAGTATTCCTGATCAATCAGGGACTGCCGCAGATCAACAGCATCTATGGCAAGGACAATCATATCCTGATGAATTGTCACCTGCAGATCTTCTATGCCCCGAATGATAACGATACGGGCAAATATGCGGAGACGCTGGTCGGCAATGAGACCATCTATGTGGAAAGCCAGTCATCCAATGGATGGCTTTCCCTGACAAACAAGAACTATACGAAGTCCGAGACGGGCAGGCCGCTTATCACCGCAGATGAGATCAAGCGGCTGGGGGATAAGGAGATCATCATTGCCAGCGGCAGTCCCCCATTGCTGACGGATAAGGTGAAATACTATGAGAATGGCTATTTCACCGAGAAACTGATGGATGCACCGGTGGTAAGTGATGTCATCCGGGATAATCCAAATCCAGAGCGGGAACAGTGCCTGAGGCTGCATCGTGAAGCACAGGAGGCAGCGGAGGAAAATCGACGGCATTTTCATTTCACTTATCGGAGTTAGGAGGAAAGCAGTATGGATAAGCAGGAGAAAGGCACTTATATTGAGGATGAGCGTGCAAGGCAAACAGCAGAGGAAATCGGCATTGATTATGATGAGCTGATCCTGGCTGAGGAACCGGCAGGTGAGGATGATGATTCATGAAGTCTTAGAGAGCCGTGATGCAATTGGCCGGAAGATTATCCAGAACATCCGCAGCTACGGCATACCGGATGGCAGCAGCGAACAGATTCAGCGTCCTTATAATGACAGTGCCCGTGTGAAATATCCCTTCACCGGGGCGAATTATCTGCGGCTGCTGGCCGCTGGTGAAGAGGACCCGCGCTGGTATAAGCTGAAGGATCTGCAGCGTTTTGGCTATCGGCTGCGGCAGGAATATCCGGTGACAGAACTGGAAAGCTGGACCCATCTAAGCGATGGCATGGAGAACGCAAGGGCAAAGCTTGAGCCTTACGTGAACGCCCGTTATGTGCTGGATCTGCCACCAGGAGATGCATTCAGCCGGGACCGTGGGGACAACTATGATAAGGTCGTACAGCTTCTGCAATGTGCGGAAGAAAAGGCCGGAAACCGGAGGTTCACCTATCCCACGGGAAAAGAGGATATGTTCTATCGGCTGATTCACGCCAGCGCATATGAGCTTCGCAGGGAAAATAGTATCGAGGCAGACCGGATACTGGCCGCGCCGCTTATGGCTTATCTGACGTTCAAGACAGCAGGCTTATCCTGGGATTATGAGAAGGAACCGATATTTTCTAAAAGTTGGCTGGAAGAACTGCAGGGATCAGAGGGGCCTGCCCGGTTGTTCCGGGCGATGGGCAAAGCCAGCAGCATGCTGAATCGTCTGCAGTCACAGGTGCTGGCCCAGGCCAAAGACTATTGCCATGAGGGGAAAGGAGAATACTTCAAGGATCTGCGGGTCACGCTGTTTTATTCCGAGGCGGCAGAACTGGGAAAAGGTGTTCACAATGAACACTTTTTCCCAGCAGGAACTTATCGGCAGGAAGCGGCCTATGAACTGCTGGCTGAATTGCTGCGTGTAGACAAAGAACGCTGGGAGACCGGACTGGGCCGTCATGATGATCGCGGCCGGACGAAGATCTCTTTGGAGTATGGCAATTTCCAGCTGCAGGAGGCCGTGATCAATCTGGGCAGGCTGGAGCTGGCGAATGAGATAACGGTCAGCAGGGCATTGGCTGAACGGCTGCCGATGAAGGCCAGGGAAGAGCTGAATGATAAAGACGGCATGCGGCTGCATCTGTTCCGGTATGATCGTTCCCTGGAGGAAAACAGCCGGGCTGTAGAGAGACGGGTCGATACGTTACGGGCCTTTCTGGAGACCTGCGCAGATACCGTGCAGGAAATCCGCCGGGAAGAACGGCATTATCTGCGGGAATATCCGGAAAGGAAAGCGGCCATGGAAAAACGAGCACCGACGTATCTCTATTATTTCCATGGACTGGATGAGCTTATCGAGCATCGTGTAGCGGATCAGGCACTGGCGGTCCATTACAATGATCGATTCTTTCCGGGAGCCAGGATCGGGCTGCCGGGGGAGAAGGGACAGGACTATCAGACAGGCGGCATCATCGTTGAAACGAAGTGGCCGGTGAAAACTAAAATGGGACAGCCGGTGTATACGCAGCAAGAGATTGCGGATTTTGCTGATCTGGAGCGTTTTTCCATTGCCTATCGGGAGGAAGGGCAGGCTTTTTCGAAAAACAGGCCGGTACTTCGAGGCGATGAAGCCATGGCATATTTCGTTGGTCATAAGCTGGAAGATGCCGCGCTGGCGACGGTTCCCAATCATGATCCGGCGCTGGAAACCATGGTGAAGATGGAGCTTCGTTTCGATGACCAGCCGTTCTATCAGATTCGTTACCGGGAAGGCAGCGGGGACTTGAACCATAAGCTGCCGGTAGGCTTGCCGCACCTCATCGATGCCCGCGAAGATCAGCGGTTTCAGGCGGCGGTCCATACCTGGGCCAAGTATCATAACGAGAATCGGCTGGATGCCTGTACGATTCTCTATTCCAAGAGCTGGGTGCCGGTGCTGGCCCGGAAAAATGAGCGCAGCTCGCAGCATCTGCCAATAGCAGAAAAACAGGAGAATACACAGAGAACCATGGCGATGGGGAGGTGAGGAAGATGGCAGGAAGCAGGACATTGACACGGCTGGAGAAAAAGTTCCTGGTGCTTCGACAGCGGCAGGAGGCCATGCAGGCCCGCTATAAAGCACAGCTGAAAGAGACACAGCGGGCTATTGTAGATAAGCGCAATGAATTGATCGTGCAGACGATCCGGCGTATGGATTTCCCGACGGATAAACCCGTCATCCTGATCGGGGTGCTGCTGGAGGCAAAGCAGCGGCTGGAAGGATCGGAAAAGGCAGCGCTCATTGACCGGTATATTGCACTTTATAACGAATTCGCTGCGGCTTATCCCAATCTGGTGGCGTTTGCAGAGGAAGCGGAAGAGCCAGCAGAGGAGGAACCGGAAGGGAAGGAGGAGATGCTGGATGGCAATGAACCGCAATCTTGATGTAGTTTTAGGTGCCAGGGTCGTGGATCTCATGAACCGCGAGGATATCACGGAAATCTACAACAACGATGATGGCTTTATCCGCTATCAGTCGCATACAGAGGGAAAGGTCAAGACCGATATCCAGCTGACACCAGAGCAGTATCAGGCCATCATCGAGCTGGTAGCCGGGCAGGTCGGCAAGATTGCCAACGAGGAGGTTCCCTCCTTATCCGCTGAGATTGCTGGCTATGGCTGCCGGTTCCAGGGCGAGCTTCCGCCAATCGTGCGGCAGCCGCAGATCAATATCCGCAAGAAGGCAGTAAGGATCTTTTCGTTGGAGGATTACGTCCGGGACGGGATGCTTTCCCTCACCTATAAGGCCTATATCGAGCAGGCCATTGCTGAGCGGAAGAATATCCTGATCGTTGGCGGTACAGGAACTGGCAAGACGACCTTTCTCAATGCAGTGCTGGCGGCTATTGCCCGGATTTCGCCCTACCACCGGATCATCAGCCTGGAAGATCTGCCGGAACTGCAGTGCCCGGCAGATGATTACAGTCCGATGTTCACCAAACAGGATACCGGGCAGGGAGGCATCCGCTACAACATGACGCGGCTTCTGGCTGACTGCATGCGTCGGTCGCCGGATCGCATTGTGGTTGGTGAAGTAAGGGACGGGGCTGCCTATACGATGCTCAAGGCCTGGAACACCGGCCATGAAGGCGGTGCCTGTACCGTTCATGCCAATGGAGCGGTTGAAGGATTGACCCGTATCAAGTCGCTGGCACAGGAAGATCCGGATGCAGCCGGGGATACCAAGGAACTCATCGGGGAAGCAATCGATGTGGTGATTTCCATTGCGCATGTTGAGCTTGGCGATGGGAAAAAGGGGCGCAGGGTGAATGACATCATTGAAGTCGCTGGCTATGACAGCAAGGAAGACCAATATCGGATCAAGCATGTGAATGCATAAGGAGGCAGAACAAATGAACAGTAAAGAAATCATCAAGCAGAACTCTTTTCGGGCAGCGGTAGCGATGAGCATCCTGCTTTCCAGCATCAGCAGTACGGCTTTTGCCAGTACCATCAGTGGAGATCGTGTTTCCGGGATTGAATGGCCATGGATGAAGTTCCTGAATTCCCTGGCGGATCAGGTGACCGGACCCTTGCCGATGACCTTGGGGGCACTTGGCATTGCCGGAGCCGCCATCAGTTTGTTTGCCGGGCATGCAGGCGGCGGCACCCAGAAGTTCATCCTGCTCATCTTAGTGATTTCCATCTGCCTGTTCGCACCGAACTTCATGACGTTCCTGCAGAGTTCGGCTGGCGGACTTACGATTTCGGGGGCGATGTAGATGGCAGAGACAGAAAATCGGCCGGAGGGGTATGAGATTCCCATTCACCGTTCCCTGGTGGAAGCAAGGCTCTGGATGGGCGTGCCCCGGAAACTCTTTATCGTTGAACTTTTGTCTGGTGTAGCCGGAGGAATATTCCTCAAGACCTGGACGGTACTTTTCGTTGTGATTGGGCTTCATTATCTGAATCGTTATCTGACGCAGCAGGATCCTCGCTATCTGGAGGTGTTTATCCGTTCCCTGCGTCATAAGAAATATTATTACAAGGGGTAGGGTGATGGCATGAAATTCAAGGATTTATGGCGGTTCAAATGGCATAAGAAAGGTCCGAAGATGGGGTTCAGCAATGAAGTCGGCGTGTTCCGTGAAAAGCCACGGCTGGCTTTTATGCTGCCCTGGGCTTTTGTCGATAAGAACGGCATTGTGCATGGCAAGGATCATTCGCTCATGGCGGTACTGAAATTCCGGGGGCCGGATATGGAAAGCTCTACGGAACTGGAACTGATGCAGTATAATGCTGCCGTGAACAACGTCATCAAGATGCTGCCGACCGGCGTGGTGCTTTACTTCGAGGCGCAGCGTCATGCTGCCAGTGAGTATCAGGAAGCCAAGCCGGAAAATCTGCTGGTGCAGATGATGGAGGATGAACGGGCCGAATACTATAGCGGCCAACACCACTATGAGACGGAGTTCTATTTCACGATCTTCATGGAGCCGCCGCAGATGCTCAAATCGAAGCTGACGAATCTCTTCATTGAGGATAAGAAGACGGAAGGGAAAGCGGATATCCGGGTCTATCTGGATTGGATGGAAAAGTTCATGAACCGGGTGGATATGGTGGCTCGTATGCTTTCCCTGTGGTTCCCGGATATCCGGCTCATGGATGACAGCGAGACGATTTCCTACCTGCATACGACGGTATCTACACTGCATCGGCATAAGATGAAAGTCAATCCATATAAGTACCTGCCGGATTACCTCTGTGATTCAGATGTGCTTGGCGGGCAGCGGATGAAACTGGGAGATAAGCACATGCGGGCCGTCACGATCCTGAACTATGCACCGCTTTCCTCGCCGGGAACCTTTGATGTGTTCAATCATATGGATCTGGAGTATCGCTGGGTATCCCGGTTTATCTGCCAGTCCAAGGAAGACAGCATGGAAACCATGAAATACCGGCATCGGGAATGGAATCAGGAGATCAAGGATTTCTGGGTACATGCCAGGGAAGCCTTCCTGCATGAACGCTTCGACAATGAGATCAATGAAGGGGCGCTCATGAACCGCGAGGATGTCACGGAGTGCATGAAGGAGCTCAGCACGGATGATGTAAGCTATGGCAACTATACGATGACCATGCTGATTTTTGATGAGGATGAGCAGCACTGCGAGGAAAAGGCGAATATGATCAGCCAGGCCATCAATTCCAGTGGCTTTTCCAGCTATGTGGAGACCATCAACAGCATGGAGGCCTGGTGGGGATCCATACCGGGCTGCTACCGGGCGAATCTTCGGCAGGACAATGTCAACAGCTTAAATTTTTGTCACCTAGCCCCGATCACCTCGCTGTGGTCCGGAGACAAATGGAATAAGCACTTGAAGGGGCCTGTATTGCTCTATACCGATACCAGCGGGTTCACGCCATTCCGGCTGTCGCTGCATATCGAAGACGTAGGGCATACGATGATCTGTGGGCCATCCGGCAGCGGCAAGTCCGTGCTGCTCAATACGCTGGAAGCTCACTTCCTGAAATACCCGGACAGCAATGTGTTCATTTTCGATAAAGCGGCATCGAGCCGGGCACTGACCCTGGCTGTCGGTGGGAATTTCTATAACATTGCCGCTGAAGGCAAGGGGGAACTTTCCTTCCAGCCGTTGGCCGATATCGAGGATGAGCAGGAAATCAAGTGGGCCAAGGAATGGGTGCTGGCCTATCTGAGACAGAAGAACGTAGTCATCACGCCAGCCAAGGACAACTTTGTCTGGAAAGCCCTGTGTTCCCTGCGGGAATTCCCCAAGCAGCAGCGGACGATTTCCACCTTCTGCGAAATGGTACAGGATCAGGAAATCCGGCAGGCGCTGGTACCGCTCACGATGAAGGGCAGCTATGGCAAGCTCTTTGACAATTCCCGGGATATCTCTGGCGAAGGCCATTGGCAGGTCTATGAGATGGAAACGGTCATGAATACGCCGGCCATCGTGCCGACCGTCCTGGATTACCTGTTCCATCGGATCGAACGCAAGCTGCGGGTGGGGAAAGGGCCATCGCTGCTGACACTCGATGAGGCCTGGCTGTTCTTTGACAATGATATCTTCCGGGCCAAGCTTCGGGAGTATTTCAAGGATTTCCGCAAGAAGAATACCTCCATCATCTTTGCCACGCAGAACCTGTCAGACCTTGCCAATAAACCGGAACTCCTGTCGACGGTCGTGGATAACTGCCCGACACGGATCTTCCTGCCGAACAGCAAGGCGATGACCGCGCAGAACCAGGAACTGTATAAGATGTTTGACTGCAATGAGAAGCAGATCAGCATCATTTCCCGTATGACCAAGAAGCAGGACTACTACTATTCGTCAGAAAAGGGGAACCGCGTCTTCCGGCTGGCCCTGCGCCCGGCAGAGATTCCGTTCGTGACCGCGACTTCCAAGCAGGATCAGCAGGAAATCAACCGTCTGCTTCTCTGCTATGGCCGGGAGAATTTCCTGGAAGAATGGCTTCGCTTCAAAGGCTATGAAGAAGAATGGGAAACGTATCAGCAGGCGTATTTGCAGGAAAAAGCAGAGGCAGCCGAAACAGGATCTCCGTATGGTGATTTTGAACGGTATCTGCAGCAATGCTCCTGAGGGGCAAAAGGTGTTCATTATGAACACCCGGAAAGGAGAGAGGAGAACATGGTCAGATTTCGTAAATTCCTGGTGGCCGGGGCATTTTCCTTGCTGCTCATGAATCCGGTACGGACGGAAGCGGCAATTCCCGTCATCGATGACAGCAACATCATGCAGCAGATCAAGACGTATACCGAGACCATCAAGGTCGTGACCAATACCGCTGAACAGATCAAGCTTCAGCTGAAGGAGCTGACCTCCCTGCCGCAGCAGATTCTCGATACCTATAAGAATGCCGTGGCGAACAGCATGGCCATCGTAACCGGCGCCTTGCAGAAGAGCGGATTCTTTTTGGATGATACCGATTGGAATAAATATTGGCAGGATCTCTATCCAAAGCTGGAAGGCAGCGACTATCAGAAGACAACCTGGTCGGAGCGCAGCGTCAACACGACGATTCAGGAAACCTTGTCGATGATCAACAAACAGGATGTCACGAACTATCACACGCTCATGCAGGAACTGGAACAATCAAAGGAGCGTCTGCAGGACCTCCTGGAGCTCAATAAGAGCCCGGAAGGCAGCAAGCAGGCGCAGCAACTGGCCAATGAGATTGCGGCGGAGAAGGCACATATCGAAAGCATCCAGACCTCCATCCAGGCCATCACGGCCAAGAACCAGACCATGAAGCGTCAGGCGGAGGTCATCGAGAAGCAGAATCATGCGGCGGTCGTGCAGGCTGCCAAGCAGGCCGAAGATGAAGCCTTGACCCAGATGAAGGAATCGACGACAGCTTCTGTGCCAATTGTCGATGATCCGTGGCAAACCTATGGAAATGTCAGGTGGTGAGGCTAAGTGGACTTTGCGAGCAGTGATTTTTTGACGGAGCTTCTGAAATTCTTTGAGATGCATTGCATCACGGGCTTTTTGGCGTTGCAGCCTTATGCCTGGCAGCTGTGTTCCGTCCTTGCCATCATTGATCTGGGAACGACCTGGACCCTTTATAGTGGTGAGGTACGCATGTCAGCCCTGATCAGCCGGGCCATCAAGGTGGGATTTTTCCTGTTCCTTATCCTGTATTGGGATAAGATCAACTCAGCCATCCTGCTTTCTTTCCAGTATGCCGGGCTGACAGCAGCCGGGGTGGCACCGTCCGGCGACTGGATTGCACCAAGCAAGCTGTTGCAGCAGGGATTCGATGTCGTAGGGGATTTGCTGAAAGGCTTTCAGGATACGAGCATCATGAGTGATGGCGGCCTGGGGAAATGCTTCATGTACCTGCTGGCGACAGTCGTTACCCTGGCTGCCTTTTTCTTCATCACCTTGCAGGTGCTGCTGACGAAGATTGAGTTTAACGTCTTTGCTTCGGTCGGCATCATCCTGCTGCCTTTTGGCGCAATCCGCTTTACCGCCTTCCTGTTTCAGCGAACGGTATCGGCGGTCTTTTCCTTTGGCGTGAAACTTATGGTCATGTATTTCCTTATCGCACTCTTCAATTCCCTGGCAAGTGGCGTGCAGAGTATTCCGGCCACGGCTTCTTTTGCGGAGATGCTGCGGCTGGCACTTTCCTATGCGGCCATGGCTTTCCTGGCCTGGCAACTGCCGAATAAGGCAGCCAGCCTGATGAATGGCATGCCATCCATGGAAGCAGGAGATGCCCTGCGTGGTGGCCGGATGGCTGCAGGCATGGCAGCAGGTGCGGTGACTGGCGGCGTCGGCGGAGCAGTCGCGAAGGCTGCCTCGACCTATGGCAATGCACGGGCTACGATGACAGCAGCCCGTGCCAGTGCCGGAGACAATGCCGGGAAGTGGGGCATGGCAAAGAGCTTTGCGGGAACCATGGCCGGACAACGGCTGGCGAACAGCACCATTGGCCGGGGAATCGTGAAAGGAGCGAACCGGGCCATGAGCCATGACAAGAACTTCCAGAAACTGCGCAGCGGTGATGTTTACCGCCAGCCAGAAGAAAATCGGAACGATTACGATAGATAGGATGGCAGGCGATGAAGAGATTATTCGGTTTATGTATCGCGGGGCTGCTGCTCTTCATGACAACGGCCTGGGCAGCAGCCCCGTTTCCCGGAGGCGAGGTGACCTCTCCCTTTGGGGAAGAGAATCATTTCGGTCATACCCATCAGGGCATCGATATCGGCACAGAATCCGGAACACCCATCCACGCACCTTTTGGTGGTACCGTGGAGCATGGTTCCGGAGCTGGTTTCATCTATTGGGTGCTCATTACCGGCAGCAATGGGGAAGCCATGCTTTTCGGTGATTGCAGTGCCGATACGCTTAACTGCCCATCGGGGACGGTGGCAGAGGGCGAGATCATCGGCTATACCGGCGGCGATGCCTATAGTGGGGAGCTGGGGATATCCAGCGGAGCGCATTGTCATGTGGAATATTGGCCAAGTGGCTATTATCAGGGATCGGTCGAGGATCCTGCGCCGATACTTACCGCGTTAGGCGTAGATCTTACGGGCAATGTCGTTGGCCCTGGCGGCTTTGGCCGTCGTGGCAGTGACAATATTGCCCTGCCCTGGGGCGTAGAAAGCATGTATCAGCTGGGGGACAGCCTCAATCAGCTCATGGAGACGCTGGTTCAGGCAATCGGCAAGGGCTATGACGGGCTGCAGAAGGCTGGACTGGCGCTGCTTTTTGTCTTGTGCATCATCGATCTGGCTTTGCCGCCACTCTTGATGGGCTGGGAGTTTTCACTGCCGCAGATGCTGGGGAAGATCTTCAAGTATGGCTTCTTGATGTTCCTGTTTGCGCACTGGCAGACCTTCATCAATGATTTCCTGCTCAGCTTCATCAGCTCGATTTCCGGGACTTTCATTGGCGATACGTCCGTCATCACGGAAAACATCAGCCAGCCGCAGCTGTTGCTGCAGAAATGCGTCTACATGCTGACACCGGGACTGAATAAGATCGCATCTTTTGGCGCAGTGGATTTCGTGCGCAACCTGGGATCCATCATCCCCATCTATGTGGCAACATTCCTGACGATTGGCGTGTATTTCTTCTTGGCCTGCTATATCCTGCTCGTCTATGTGGAGCTTTACTTGTCCGCTTCGATTGCGCTTTGTACCGGGCCGTTTGCGGCGATGGGGTTCAGCCGGTTCATTGCGGAAGGCAGTCTGGGTCATCTGATTTCCAGCACCTTGAAGCTGACGTTCCTTTCCATCATGGTTGGCCTTTGCGTGTTCTGCATCCGTGATGCGGAGCCGGGCGAGATCTTTGCAGTGAAGACGGCGGCAACTGTGCAGACGGGAAGCGGCAGCGTCAGCGGCCCGGCAGATCTGGTGGCGCTGGCGACAGAGAAGGCGGAAAAATACGGGGTGCCGGTCGCGCTGTTCCTGGCGCAGATCCAGTCGGAAAGCAGCTGGGATCCGACGGCGGTAAGTTCAGCCGGAGCTGAAGGTCTGGGGCAGCTCATGCCGGGGACGGCTGCTGGACTTGGCTGTGACAATCCCTTTGATCCGGAGCAGAATCTGGAAGCCAGTGCAAAATATATGCGCAGCCTTTATGAGGAGTTCGGGGATTGGAACTATGCGTTGGCGGCCTATAATGGCGGCCCGAACAGTCTTGATGCCGGAGAACCGCTGCCTGGCTGGGCACAGGATTATATCGATATGGTGTATCGGAATATGTCCGGTTCCTATACCGTGAATAATGGCATCAAGGCGGAAGCGATGAGCAAATATCTGCTCTTGTGCCTGTCTCTGATCGGGCTGGCCGTATTGACGTTCCTGATTCCATCCCGGCTCATCCAGCATGTGGGAGGTAAATATGAACTCTCAACATCGTAAACGAAAAGCGGCAGTCGGGATCCTGCTGGGAAGCATTCTTTTCCTGACTGCCGTGCGGGTGGCTTTTGGGCCGCTCTATTATGTCAATCATACGGATTCAGCACCGCATGGCCTGTATCTGCCTAAGCTGGAAGCAGGGCTCTCAAAGGGCGGTTTTGTCATCGTGAAGCTGCCGGTAGATGTACCGGCCTTGGACGTATCCAAGGGCTTCTTGCTGCTGAAACAAGTGCAGGGCCTTGCCGGAGACTCGTACGAAGTTACCGAAACGGAACTGAGCATGGATGGCGCAGCGTATCCGATTCAGCGTACAGCAAAGCTGCCGCAGCTGCAGCCGGGAAGCTATGAAATACCGAAGGGGGAAGTCCTGCTGCTCAATTCTCCGGCGGATTCTTTTGATTCAAGATACCTGGGCCCGGTCAATCAAGAGCTGATCGTGCAGCCGGTCTGGCTGGCCGTATCGTGGGAAGGATGGTGAGGACCATGAAGAAAAAAACATTGGGGGCATTTTGCTGTGCGTGCCTGTTGTTCCTTAGCGCACCGGAGGCAGCCGAGGCCAGCTGGTACTGGATACATCCAGGCGATCATGTCTTTGATGCCAAGCGCTTTGCGGACAGCATCAAGGAAACGGCTGAGACAGTCAAGAACGTCATGCAGACGCTGGCCAAGGTCCAAAATCAGCTGAAAATGCTGGCACAGGCTGGAGATATCGAGGGCATGTGGACTTGTCTGGAGACAATGGGCAGCCTGCCTGAGGGAAAGACGGCAGCAGAGTATACGCAGCGGGACCGGTCGGTCTGGGAGACGGCTGGTAAGAACGAGCCCTATTGGCCAATCCTTCATGCCAGCCAGGCCCAAAGCAATCAGGATACCGGCAAGGCTGCCGAGACGTTGTTCACGAATGAGCAGCAGCGGCAGGAGACCTTGCGGAATCTTACCGCGCAGCAGGATGAAGGGCTTCTGAGTGAAGAGCAGCGGCTGAATGCACGCGAGGCACTGGGCGCCTTGTCAAGGATTGATGCGGCTGAGCTTCTGGTAAGCCAAAACCAGCAGGATATCAGCGAACAGGAGGCTGCTGCCAGCAGTCAGCGTGTGGAACAGGAAAAAGCCAAGGCGGGTGCGTTCTATGGCTACGATCCGTATCATCCCAATGAATATGATCAGGAGAAACGGGTGGTCAAGACGCACAGCCTTGGCTTCATGAAGTATGGCGGGGATTAATCCCGTTTGGTTTCGGCGGCAATATAGATTTCCAGCATCTGCCGCCACATCTTGAGCTTTTCCTGAGGCAGCTTCAACAGCAGTTTCTGGATCTGGGCAATCTCCCAGTCATTGGCGGACTGCTCCAGTACGATGGCAGCGGATTCAGGCTGATTGTTTTCCCCGTAAAGGATCCATTCCAGCGCAAAGCCCATTCTTCCGAGTTTCTGCAGGACCTCTGCTGAAGGGGAAGTCGAGCCGTTTTCCAGTGAAGAAAGGGCCGACTGGCTGATGCCGAGGTCATGGGCGAAATCCATCTGTGACTTCTGGTAATAGGTGCGGATGACCTTGATGCGGTGGGCCATGGTAAGCGATGTGTCGAGATCGGAAAGATGGCCGGATTCATCCGGCGTGCGTCCGTTGAGGAAATCAAGGGAGACGTCCAGAAGTTCTGCGATGCGTTCCTTGACGACAACTGGCGGTTCATCCTTATCGGTTTCATAGAGGGAGATCTGCCCTTGCTGAACGCCAAGCTGATCGGCCAGCTGCTTCTGGGTCATTTTCTTGTTCTTGCGTGCGGTATAAAGCCGCTGGGCAAAGCTGCTCATGCTATCGGCTCCTGTTCTTCAAATAATTATTCGAAAACGAATTTTATCTATATATATTTTACCATATCTTGATAATGAGGAGGAAGCTTTTTATGGGAAAGTATGCAAATCTTTATCTGGCCGAAAAACCGGACATTGGCCGTGCCATTGCTGGCTATCTCTGGCCGGATGGAGCCGAGAAAGGCAAGGGCTTCATCGCAAAGGGCGATACCTGCGTGAGCTGGGCGTTTGGCCATATCCTGGGACTCGCGCAGCCGGAGGAATACGGCGAGGAATATAAGCTCTGGAAGAATTATCCGATTCTCCCCAAGACCTGGAAACTGCATGCGGCAGCCAATTGCCAGGAACAGCTGAAGGTTATCCGTGGGCTGCTGAAAGAAAGCGATACGGTCATCCATGCGGGGGATCCGGACCGTGAAGGCCAGCTGCTTATCGATGAGATCCTGAAATATTTCGGTTACAAGGGAACCGTAAAGCGCTTGCTGATCCATGCCAAGGATGCCGTGAGCCTGGCACGGGCCTTTGACAGCATCGAGGATAACAAGAAGTTTGAACCGCTCTATGCAGCAGGTCTTGGCCGGGAACGGGCTGACTGGCTGATCGGCATGAATCTTACGCGGGCCTATACAGTGAATGCCCGCCGGTACGGATATGAATCGACTTTCCGGATTGGCCGGGTCAAGATTCCGACCTTGGCACTGGTTGTGCAGCGGGAGGAGAAGATCCAGAACTTCCAGGCGGAGAAGTATTATGAGATCGAAGGCGATTTTCAAAAGGATGGCATTTCCTTTAAGGCTTTGTGGAAGCCTAAGGAAGAGCTGCTGGATGAGCAGGACCGGATCAAGGATAAGTCGATCGCACAGGCCATTCTCATGAAGCTGGGGGATGCGGCTGTTACCGTAGATAAAGCCATGTATAAGGACTGCTGTCAGGCACCGCCGCTGCCATATTCGCTGGATATGCTGCAGGAAGAGGCCAACCGGAAATTCGGTTATTCACCTAAAGATGTCCTGGATACCGTGCAGGCCTTGTATGAGAAGAAGCTGGTTTCCTATCCACGCAGCGATTGCAGCTATATCCCCGTATCCCAGCAGGTGGACAGCAAACGGATCCTGCCCTTGCTGCAGGCGGAAAAGATTCCCGGTGCAGAGCAGGCTGATGCCAGTCGGCAGAGTCGTGCGTTCAATGACCAGAAGGTAAGCGCCCATCATGCGATTATCCCTACAGGCGAAAAGCCGGGACAGCTGACCGAGCAGGAAACGAGGATCTATCAGCTCATCGCGAAACGCTATGTCCTGCAGTTCCTGCCGGAGCATACTTTCCAGAAGGTGACATTCACGCTTCTGGCAGGCGGTGAACGCTTTGCAGGCAGCGGAAAGCTCACGAAAGAACTGGGCTTCCGGCAATACGAGAAGGACACGGAGAAAAAGCCGGAGAGCAGTGAAAACCTGCGGCTGCCGGAACTCCATGATGGTGAGGCAATCGCGCAGCACGCGTATGCGATCTGCGAAAAGAAGACAACACCACCCAAGCGCTTTACCGAAGGTACGCTGCTGGCGGCTATGGCCAATATCTGGCGTTATGTCGCACCGGATAATCCCAACCGGGACAAACTCAAGGAAGTCAAGGGAATCGGCACCCCGGCTACCAGGGATACGATCATTGCCGAGCTGCAGGCCGCTGGCCTGAAAGGCAAGCCAGTCGAGCCCTGTCTGCGTAAGACCAAGAATGAACTCGTGCCAACAGCCTTTGGCATTGAGCTCATTCATAATATCGCGCCAAGCCTGACCGTGCCGGATATCACAGCTGAGATGGAATATAAGCTGACGGAGATTGCGGCAGGCAGGCTGAGCCTGGTGGATTACACTGATCAAGTGATCAACATGGTCCACGAAAATATCCAGTTTGCCGAGCAGCATGAATTTCCTGAGCAGGAAAAAGAAGGCCAGGTGCTCTGTCCGATTTGCGGACAGGGACACCTGGCACGGAAGTTTTCGCCTAAGACGAAGAAGTATTTCTATGTCTGCAGTGATCCGGCCTGTGTTTCTAAGACGACAGGCCGCAGGGTGTTCTTTGAGGATGATGCCGGTCATCCGCTCATTGCGAAGTGCCCGCATTGTGGCGAAGTATTGGTTCATATCCTCAAGAATGGTAATTCGTTCTGGCTCTGCGCCAAGTGCAGCAAGTTCTTCAACGACGTTGGCGGACACCCGGATCTCAAGGGCAGAGGAGGGAGATCATGAGCGAGGAAGAATCCAAGGACCTGGATGAGGACATCGAGGCCTATGATGCACAGGATGATACGGAGGAAAAGGTCCAATTGCCCCCGGAGCAGGAACTGAATCAACTGCTGAAGGATATCAGCTGCCTGCTCGGTGGCCTGAACGGCCAGCTGCAGGTATTGGAAACCACCATAAAGCAGCTGCCCAAAGAGCAGGAACAGCTGGAAAACGCTACAGCCCAGATCGCCTGCATAGCCAACGGCCTTGCCGATGACCTCCGAAAGCAATGCCTGGAGGAATACATAGGCATCCTCAAGAACGTCGAGAAGAACTATAACCGGCTGCAGGAAGAGGCAGAGGCTTGGCAAAAGAAAAGGGAACAGGCTAAGATAAGCATACAGCACTTCTATAGCGGGATACTGCTGTTGTTGCTCGTTTTTGATATTTATCTTGTTGGGAAAATGTTGTTTTTCTAGTCGGGGGGAAGTAAACAAGAGCAAGACCTAATAATCAATAATAAATAAAATGATGACAGCTCGCAGGGATGCGAGCTTTTATATTTGCAAATATAAAGTTTTGATTCATATTAACAAAATATAGTTTCAAGTGCATGGCATATATGCTATAATTAAAATCAAGTGAGAATTGACAGGAGGATAGAACATGTCAAATATTTCGTATGATCCATTGTTTAAGCTGTTGATTGACAAGCATATGAAGAAGACCGAACTAGCCAAGGTCGTTGGAATCAGTACCGCTACGCTGGCGAAGCTTTCAAGAAATGAGTCTGTTTCCCTGGATATACTGGTGCGTATCTGTCAGTCGCTGGACTGCAGAATTGAAGATGTTATTGAGGTATTACCACGACGAACGTGTGATACTCAGGCAAACGACGACATGAGTAGAGGGACGTTATATCATGCAAAAGGCTAAGTCGGCATTACAGGCAGTTAGTCCCTACAATGCTGCCATAACCAGAGAGCAATTTTTATTTTATGAGATGCGTACGACGGCAAAGTTGCTTGATGAGGGGCTGTCGGATGAAGAAACAGTCAACCGTATCGTAACAGAGAATCTGTTTCAGTATCCGACGGAAAAGACTATACGCAAGATGGCGCTTGCCTGCATACGCAGGCTGCGTATGATGAAGGATGATTCGCTGGTGGTGGCAATGGCGACACAGCCAGCTGAGATATCGAAGCAAATATGCCTCTATGCGATGATGAAGCAGTATCGGCTTGTCTGGGATTTCATGGTAACAGTTATCGGCGAGAAATACAGGCTGAAGGATACTTCTTTTAGCAAGATGGATTTGAACGTTTATTTTATGCGGCTGCAGGAGCAGGATGACTGGGTTGCTTCGTGGAGTGATTCGACGCTTGCCAAACTGAAGCAGGTTCTTGTCAAGATATTGGTAGAGAATGAATATCTTGATAGCAGCAAGGCCGAGTCTTTGAATCCAGTCTGGTTGAATCCTTTACTTGAAAATGCAATTCAATCGAATAATGATGATGCCGCGCTTCCGGCATTTAACTATTTTTCCTAAGGGGGAAGCTGTCAGATGAGCATTGAGATGAATCCCTGCAAAGTGGGACATGCCGATGGACGGGGTAATATAAAAGAACGATTAGACAACCTGCGTGTCGAGATACAGAAGTCGGAGTTTCTTGAAGGCAAGGGCCTGAGCAATGAAGTGAATATCCGTATTTTCTGCTATGCTGCAAACGAAGAAATGACGGTGCAGCACTTCATTGATCAGATCAAGACAGATTTATCGTTGGATTGTCATTTGATTGATTGCAATCTTTATAAGATTTTTCTTGAGCTATGTGAGGACGCTGATATCATGGATGAGATTCCTGACATGGAAGAGAGTGATGGCAGCATCTTTTTGCTGGAACAGCTTCATTCGGCAATTGGGGAGAGCGAGTTTATAGAGAAAATGCAATATAGTCCGCATGAGCGTGGGGATATCTTGTTGATTACTGGTGTGGGGGATGTATTTCCTTTTATGCGGGTACATGCTTTGCTGGAAGCTTTGCAGCCTCATTTCTCAGACATTCCTATTTTAGTGATGTATCCGGGAGAGTTCGATGGGCATTATTTGAAATTGTTTGATAAGCTGAAGCCAAATGACTATTATAGAGCATTTAATCTGATATAAGGGAATAGGGGAGAGAAGCCATCATGATGATTCGTGATATGTTTGCAAAGGACATCAATAGACCAATCAATGGGGTCATTAAAGTAGATCAGGATACTGCCGATGTCATTGAACAGGAAGTACGAGAATATGTTATTACGAAGGAATTGAAGAAACATTTCACCAATTTCTTTAATTATTATAGTGATTCGGTTGATACACCAACAGATGATATAGGCGTATGGATTTCAGGCTTCTTTGGAAGTGGTAAATCTCACTTCTTGAAAATGTTATCCTACATTTTGGAGAATAAAACAGTCAATGGTGTAAAGACGGTTGAGTATTTCCGGGAGAAATTCCAAGATGATCCTGGTACCTTTATGCTGATTGATAAAGCCACGAAGTGTGAGACGGAAACAATCCTGTTCAATGTGGATATCGAGGGGTCAATCAACAAGGACAAAACGGCTGTTTTACGTGTCTTTGCCAAGATGTTCTATAACCACCTAGGTTTCTATGGCGAAAATCTGAAGGTTGCGATGCTGGAGCGCTATATCGAGCAGTTGGGCAAGACCGAGGAGTTCCGCCGCGAATTTGAAGCGAGAAAGGGCAAGGCTTGGACAGAAGTCCGTCGGGCATTTGCGTTCAATGGCAAGGCCATCATTCCAACCTTGATGGATGTCCTGGATATGAGCGAAGAGGATGCCAAGAGCTGGTTCAAGGATAAAAGCTCGGTCGAGTTCTCTATTGCGCAATTGGTCGGTGATATGAAAAGTTATTTGGCGAAGAAGCCGAAGAACTATCGGTTGCTGTTCATGATCGATGAAGTGGGGCAGTATGTTGGTACTGATACGGATCTGCTGCTGAACCTGCAGTCCCTGACAGAAAAGATCGGTAGTGAGTGCGGTGGCCAGGTATGGGTGATCTGTACGGGCCAGGAGGCCATTGACGAGATCATCAAGGTGCGTGCAGATGAGTTCTCTCGTATCCAGGCCCGTTTCAAGACGCGGCTCAGTCTAACGTCTTCCTCTGTCGATGAAGTCATCCAGAAGCGTATCCTGAAAAAGAAACCAGAAGCGGCCACGACTTTGGAAAAGTTGTATGCGGATAACGATTCGGTACTGCGTAATCTGTTCTCATTTACTGGTTCAGTCCTGGATATCAAAGGTTACACTGGACCCAGTGAGTTTGTAGAGAATTTTCCGTTCGTACCATACCAGTTCATCATCATGCAGAAAGTATTTGCCGAAATCCGTAAGCATGGGAATTCCGGCAAGCATCTGTCCGGTGGTGCGCGGTCCATGCTTTCAGGCTTCCAGGAAGCGGCACAGATGATTCAGGAATCTGATGAACATGCCCTGGTACCATTCTATCGTTTCTATGATAGCGTCCATACCTTCCTGGATAGCAGCATCCGCAATGTGATTGAGCGCTGCGAACGGGCAGCTGCAGACGGTAACGGGCTTGAAATGCAGGATGTAGACGTACTGAAATTGCTGTATCTGATCCGTTATATCGATCAGGATATTCCGTCGAATTTGGATAACATTGTCATCCTGATGGCGGATGATATCCGTACGGATAAAGTCAAGCTGCGCAGTGTGATTGCAGAATCGCTGAACCGGCTGCTTAGTCAGAATTACATTGGAAGAACGAATGACACCTATAACTTCCTGACCGATGAGGAGCAGGATATTCAGCGCGAAATCAAAACCACGAATGTGGATACGGCGGCTATAGTGGGACGCATTGCACAAATGATTTTCGCCGATATCTATACCACAAAAAAATATCGGTATGGCAAATATGACTTCGCTTTTGATCAGATGGTCGATGGAATCACAGTGGGGGCAGTCACTGGCGGCATGCGGCTGAAATTTCTGACGGTGGCAACGGATACCGCTGAGAAATCGGATCTGCAGCTGATGACGGATTCAAAAGGGCAGGCTATTGTTTCTCTGCCAGATGCACCGTACTTTGAGTCTTTGGAGAATGCGATGAAGATTCGTAAGTATGTGAAGCAGCGCAACGTGAGCCAACTGCCGAAGTCTGTGCAGGATATTATCCGGGACCAGCAGGATGAGGCAACGCAATATGAGTCGGCGGCAATGGAGAATCTGAGAAAATCGATTGAGGCAGCAGCTTTCTATGTAGATGGAGAACGATTGGAGCTTAAAGGTGGCGATGCCAAGTCAAAAATCGATCAGGCCTTGGAGTATCTTGTCGTTCATGTCTACAGTGAACTGGACTTGATCAATAAAAATGCAGATACGGATGCTGATATCTTGTCCGTCTTGAATGGCAGCTTTTATACCGGCATGATGGCTGGCATGGAGCCGAATCGCGAGGCTGCCGTCAAAGTAGAAGAATATTTGGAGATGCAGTTCCGAAAGAATCTGCCGACCTCCATGGCCGATATACAGAGCCGCTATCAGGCAATTCCGTATGGCTGGAAAGAGATTGACATTGCGTTTGTCGCGTCTATGCTGATTTACGAGCAGAAAGTCACCATCAAATATGGCGGCGCAACCATACAACCAGATAATCCAAAGCTGCCGGACATGCTGCGCAAAAAGAGTGAAACCGGCAAAACCAGTATCAAGATCCGCGAGCATATCAAAGCTGCGCATATTAAGGCAATCAAGGAATTCCTGCGTGAATATTTTGATGTGATGGATGTACCGGATGACGAAGATGGACTGATTGCGTTTATCGTCACGAAATTCTCGGAGCAGAAGGCACATTATGAAGAAATCAATAGCCGTTATGCCGGGCATAAATATCCAGATCAGGCTTTAGTAACCGAGGGAATCAGCCTGATGAATGATGTCCTTTCGCAGCAGAAGGATAATATTGCGCTTATTGAGCGTATAATTAAAAAGCAGATGGATCTTTGTGATAACAAGGATGACTTGCAGAATGTAGAGGCATTTTTCAAGAATCAGGTGTCACTATTCGATACCGCGGCACAGCTGGAGCAGGATCTACGCAATGACTTGGACTACCTGTCAAAAGAGCCGGAAGCCAATCAGGCATTGAATCATATTCGCTTGATTACCGGGGTCTTGGGTAAGTTTGACTACAAGAAGATTCCTGATCTGAATACGCTGATGGCAACGGTTCATGAAGGACATGATCGTCTGCTGGCAGGGAAAAGAGAGGAATTATTAGAGATTGTTCGCCAGTGCATGGAGGCTATCCATACGACAGCGGACATGCCTCGTGATAAGAATATCGTTACCGTGGCAGATACCTTTTATACGCAGAAAAAGACGAGGATTGCTGAGCTGAAAAGCCTGGCACTTTTGGATGGTCTGCTGCCACAGATGTTGACTTACAAGGATGAGACCGTCAATTCATTGGAGGCAATGCATAAACCAGCTAAACCGCCACTTACGGTGAAGAATCCGGGCGCAGCTTATGATACAAATAAGCCGCAGCCTAAGAAGATCTTTAAGTCACTCAACCGTTCTGTGGTGTTCCCAGCAAAAAGACTGGAAACGGATGCAGATATTGATGTGTATGTTGAGAAAATGCGTGAACAGCTGAAGCAGCTGATGAAGAACTGTGATGGTATTCAGTTGAAGTGATGTCTGCTTTGCGCAGAATTCAGGAGGACAGGAAGATGGATAAACTTGCCATAAAAAAATATGCGGTCTGGGCTAGACGAGAGCTGATTTCCCGTGTAAGCACGAAGGCACTGCAATATGGAATCAGTGAAGAAGATTGTGGTGATTCAGAGG
>CAZFPA010000024.1:0-26540 GCA_964520975.1 uncultured Selenomonadaceae bacterium
TTAATAACCTGCGGGACGGCCTGGTAACGCTGGCAAATGATCCAACGTTACGGCAGGGCGGTAATATTACGGTATATATCGATCAGCCCGCAGATGATAAGGGCATGATTGCCATGAATCCACAGGCGAAGGGCGGCTTTGAGGCTGCTGCCTATGATGTTTTCCGCCGCTTTGGTGACGCACATAAGGAAGCTGTGTCGGTTGTCAGCTATGGTACGACGGATGGCGGCTATCTGCAGTGGCCGACGGTAAGCCGCAAGAAGGGCTATGATTCGCGTAGTCGTGACTGGTTCAAAGACAGTATGGCTGCTCCGGATAAGGTGCGGATTACGAAACCGTTCATGACCTCCAAGGGAACGCCAACGGTAGGAATTTTTGCGGTGGTTCGCGATAACAACAATCAGCCGCTGGGGGTTTTGGGGCTCAATATTGATTTACCGGTCATCACGAATATGATTTCGGATATCAAGGTCGGCGAGACCGGCTATATGGTGCTGGTAGACGCAGATGGTGTCATCGTTGCCGATCCGAAGCATCCGGAGTTGAATTTCAAAAAGCTTAGCGAGGCTGATTCGGGGGATATCATGAAGCTGGCTGATATGACCTCGGGGCTGCAGTCGCTCAAAATTGATGGAAAGAGCAAGGTAGCGAGTGTGTATTCCTCGGATAAGACCGGGTATAAATACATTACTATTGTTGATGAATCACAGCTTTTGTCCAGTGTAAATAGTATGCGTATTGTATTGATTGTAGTGCTGCTGCTGGCATTGGCGCTGATTCTCGCGTCGGCTTTCTGGCTTTCGAATGCGATTGTTCGTCCGCTGAGTGCCTTGGAGGCTGCGGCGGGACGCATTTCGCAGGGAGATCTTCGCAATGTGGATATTCAGGTGGATACAGAGGATGAAATCGGTCGCTTGGCGGAATCCTTCCACAAGATGACCATTCAGCTCAAGCATTTGCTGGAGCAGATCCAGGGAAGTGCGAATGATGTTTCTTCCTCATCGGTGCAGCTCTCTTCAGGGGCAGAGCAATGTTCACAGACGATTACGCATGTGGCGGAAACGGTCAGCACGATTGCTGAATCCGCGCAGCTGCAGGGTACGACGCTCAATGATGTGGTGAGCCGGATCCGTGAGATGACGGAGAAGGTGACGGGGATTGCAGATAATGCGAAGACGATGAGTGTTTCCTCGGGCAAGGCGGGGACCGCCGCTACTGAGGGTGGTGCAGCTGTAGAGAGTGCTGTAAAACAGATGGAAAAGATCCGTTCTACGGTGGATGAGTCCGCTGTGGCGGTGGCCGCTCTGGGTGAGCGTTCGCAGCAGATTGGGGAGATCATCAACACGATTTCCAATATCGCCGATCAGACGAATCTCCTGGCACTCAATGCTG
The DNA here is from genome assembly GCA_964520975.1 of uncultured Selenomonadaceae bacterium. Lineage (GTDB taxonomy): Bacteria > Bacillota > Negativicutes > Selenomonadales > Selenomonadaceae > CAZFPA01. The sequence goes on from CAZFPA010000024.1 coordinate 1,393, forward strand.
CAATCGAGGCAGCCAGAGCTGGTGAGCATGGCCGTGGCTTCGCTGTCGTAGCGGATGAGGTTCGTAAGCTGGCTGAGCAGTCCGGACAGGCTGCAGAGGAAATTTCCCAGATCATCAAGGGAATCCAGGAAGAGACAAAGCGGGCAGTCGGCTCGATGAATGCGGGTACGGAAGAGGTACGGGCCGGCAGCGAGGTCGTTGATCGTGCTGGCGAACAGTTCCGTCAGATTGCGGAACATATCTCGGCGGTAGATCAGCTCATCAAGTCTTCGGCCAAGGATGCTTCGCAGGTTGCTGATGACAGTATGAAGGTGCTGGAGAGTGCAGAGACGGTCGAACAGTCGGCGCAGCAGGTCACTGGTAATATTGATACGATTTCGGCAGCAACAGAGGAACAGTCGGCTTCTATGCAGGAAATTGCGGCATCGAGCCAGAATCTGGCCCGGATGGCAGAGACCCTGCAGAAGGAATCCGGTAAATTCAAATTTTAAAGAAGGTGGCTGATGTGCAGCTTGAAAAGCTGGAGGCAGCCCTTAAGGCCATTGAGGAGCTCTGTGGAAAGTGTGCCATCTGTTCACCGGATTGTCCGGTGGCTGTTGCCCGCAGAGCCTTGCAGGGGCTGCGATATGATTGGGAATCCACGCAGGATTCGGAAAAATGATGAAATAAAAAGAGTGGACGCGCGCAAGCGTTCACTCTTTTTTTGTACAGGGAGATGCTGCCGGATGTGCAGGTTTTCCAGGATGAAGCACCAGGGAAAGCATCAGATGGCCTTCAGTATCTACCCGGCTCAGATGCTGGATGAAGAAGCGGGCAATGCTGCCGGTTATGAGGGCTGAGATCAGAGTTCCTTCGCGGATGCCCTCGATGCTATCCAGGTATAGGAGGGAAAAGGCCAGTGCAGTGATGACCAGTGTGGTATCGAAGGCGGTCTTTACATTGCCGAAATCGAGCTTCCAGCGCTGCGAGATGGCATTTACGATGCCTTCTCCGGCCAGCATGATGACGTTGGCAATGACCTGCAGTGCAACACCCAGTGCGATAAGGGAGGCACCGAGCAGCAGAAGAAGAAATTTCAGCGGGTAGGTTTCTGGCTGGAGCGAAGTGAAAAGCATCATGGTCAGGTCAATACAGGCCGCAAATACAAGCGTGATGGGAATCTGCATGAGCTGTACCGGATCGAAGCGTTTTCCCAGGATGATGATCTGCCCGAGCAGGAAAAGCATGTTGACGCCAAAGGTCATCTCCCCCAGGCTATAGGGGAAGGCCAGGCTCAGTACATAGGGAACACTTGAGATCGGCGAGGTCCCCAGCAGGCTCTTTACCACCAGGGATATGCCGGCGGCCTGCCAAAGAATGCCAAAGGCAAAGATGCCGTAGCGTTTAAAAATAGACATAAGTATAAACCTCTTTTATATAGCGATAGCTCTATTCTAGCGAGTTTGGAGGGTAAAGTCAAAATTTATCCTGTATGCTTTCTACCCAGTTATTTTGTTGGATTCAAAATTTTGGCACATAATACAAAAATATGGCTAAGATGGATTTTTAACTAACAAAGTGTAATGTTTATGTGTACAAATTTACATAACTGTGCTATAATGTACGTGTTACCGCAGATGACTATAAAATCAGCTCACACAATAGTGATGGGGGGATATTTATGGCAATTAAAAATGTTGTAATGGACCGTCGCGATAGTGCAAGCTATCGCAGTCTTTTGAAACGGGGAGGTTTCATTTCGGCTAGTTATTTATCAATCAGCGGGTTTGACGCCAGTCGGCTGAAGAAGCTCGCGCAACAAGGCAGGCTCGATGCAATACGGTGTGCTATTGGTAAATCCATACGGTGGTATTATTGTGAGAAACAGGCTGAATTAGCTCATTTACGCGGTGAAGTTTGATTGAAGACTGCAGGTTTGGAAGAATATATAGAATCGGTTTCTGCCGGTTCTCTTTTTTTGCCCTTTTTCGCGGGAAGGGGGCGTGTTAGAATAGACTGGAGGAGGTCGGCAGAATGGGAATCCGGCATATATTAACTTTGTTTGTTGTTGTTGCGGCAGTTATGGGGGGCATTGCGCTTTTGACCCGCTGGCTGCTTTCTTATTGGCTGGCGGGCGCATGGTGCCGTCGGGGACAGCGGGGCCTGCTGCTGATCGATAGTGTGGCGATTCTGGGGCTTTTGCTGAGCCGCAGTCTGCTGCAGGGATTTTCCTGGGCCGCGGCAGCCCTTCAGTTCGTGAGTATCTTTTTCATGGCGCAGCTCATTTTCAGTGTACTCATGCTGCTGGCGCTGGTCATCCGTTTCCTGTTCCGGCGGATGATGGCCGTACCGGTAGACAGGGGGCGCCGACGCCTGCTGCGGCATGCTGTACTGGTGCCGACTGTTGCTGGTGCTGCCGGTCTCTATGGCGGGCTGTATGAACGGCAGCAGACGGTGGAAAACCACTACGTGATCCCGGTGGAAAAGCTGCCGCATGCCCTTGCAGGCTATACGATTGCGCAGCTCAGCGATATACACCTGGGACTCTTCTTCTCGCTGGAAAAGCTCGAGGCGCTGCTGGAGCAGGCCGCACGGCTGGGGCCGGATGTCCTGGTGATTACCGGTGATCTTTTCGATGATCGGGAGCTCAATGCGGCCGCCGCCGGGATCGTTGATCGTTTTTGTGCGCGCTTTCCGCAGGGCATTTTTTTCTGTCGCGGTAATCATGAGCATTTGCGGGGGATAGATGAAATTGAAGCACTGCTTTCTAAAACGAAGATCCAGGAGCTCGTGAACAGCTCGCGGCAGCTTCGGCCGGGGATGCCTCTTTATTTCGCCGGTGTGGATTATCCGATGGAGCGCAGCGCGTTTGCCGCACTGCAGGCAGGCTATACAGAGAAGGCCTTTGCGGATGTTCCAGCCGAGGCCGTGAAAGTATTGCTCGCGCATCATCCCGATTTCATTACTAGTGGCCGGGAGCGGCAGGCCGTGCTCACACTCACGGGACATACGCATGGCGGGCAGATTGGATTTTTGGGAATGCCGCTGGTGCCGCCTGTTTTCAGCTATATGCGCGGTATGTATCAACAGGGCAACTGCTATGGCTATGTACATAGTGGCAATGGCAGCTGGTTCCCTTATCGTCTGGGATGTCCGCCGGAAATTGCCTGCTTCCGGCTGCAGCCGATGGAGGAGAAAACGCTATGAATGCACAGCAGGAACATCGCTTGGCAGAAATACGGGAGTGCCTTGCCGCCGGCAGGGCAGCGGAGGCCCGGCAGCGCCTGGATGACTGGTATCCATCCCTTTCTGCCGCTGCGCTGCGGGCTTTTGGCTGGCAGCTCGATGAGCTTTATGGTGCCTGCGCTTTTGCCCGGGCAGATATGGAGGGAGCTGCGTATGCCTATTGGCAGGCCATGCAGCATGATTCTCACCTGCGAAGCCAGCTCGAGCATTTGAGCAGCTATCTTTTTTGCCTGCATTATCTGCCGGGAATCAGTGACAGCGAGCTGGCAAAGCAACATTTTCTATATGGACGTCTGCTGCAGGAGATTCCGCGCTATGCGCATCCAAGGGATTTGCATGCCAGCCATGAAAAGGTGCGTATTGGCTACCTGTCGGCTAATTTCAACCGGCACGCGGCGGCCGACTTCATGCGGCCGTTTTTTGCCCAGGCGGATCGTCAGCGGTATGAAACCTATGCGTATGCTCTGGGGCCGGCCGATGCGGTAACAGATTCTCTGCGGGGAATGGCCGATCACTGGTGTTCGCTGTATTCGATGGCTCCGGCGGACGCGGCGGCGCGTATCTATGCCGATGCGCCGGATATCCTCGTAGATCTCGGCGGTCATAGCGAAGGCGGACAGACACTGATGCTCATGGCGTACCGTCCGGCACCGGTGCAGCTTTCAGCGCTTGGCTGGGTGGATACGACCGGAACAGCGGCTATGGATTATTTCCTGAGTGATCGCTGCTGTGCGGCGGAGCTGTCACCGGAAAATTTTTCCGAGCAGATCGTGCGACTGGAACGGCCACATCTCTGCTATGCACCGTTGCGGGAGATGCCGCCGCTGCCCGTATATGAGCCGGGGCAGTCCATTGTTTTCGGCAGCTTCAATAATTTTGCGAAGCTTACGGAGCCGATGCTGCAATGCTGGTGCCAGCTCTTGGCACAGGTGCCGGAGAGCCGGCTGGTGCTGCGGGATACGACAGCGCTGGTATCGAGGCGGCAGGCACTACGGGAACGGCTGCTGCGGCTGGGGGCTCCGCTGGAGCGCGTCTGTCTGCAGGGGGCAGCGGAGGACTATCTCCGTGCCTATGCCGGGATTGCTATCGCACTGGATACCTATCCGTATCCCGGCGGGGCTACAACCTGTGAGGCTCTGTATATGGGGGTACCGGTCATCACCCTGTCCGGTACACGTCATGGCAGCCGCCTGGGGGCAAGTATACTCGGGAGCCTCGGACTTTCGGCGCTCGTTGCGCAGACACCGGAGGAATATATAGAAAAAGCCGCAGCCCTGTCACATGACAGGCTGCGGCTGGCAAAGCTCCATGCGGGGCTGCGTTCCCGCATGGAGAAGGCAGTCCTTATGGATGGTGCGGATTATATGCGGCACCTGGAGGCGGCTTATGATGAGATTTGGCACGCGTGGCTGCAACAGCGGCCTTAATGCGCTGTGCCGAGCAGGATCAGCCGGACGCCCAGGGCAAAGACCGCACAGGAGAGCAGGATGAGGATGAGCTTCGGCTTGGTTTTCTTCGAAAGCTTTGCCCCCAGCTGGGCTCCGATGCTGGCACCGATTCCAAGTGAAATCGCCGGAAGCCATACAATATGATCGAGCATGAAATGGGAGACAACCCCCATGAAGGAGGATACGGCCAGTACGAAATGCGAGGTCGCGGTAGCAATGTGTACCGGGAAGCCAAGCAGATAGATCATGAGCGGCACATGTATAATGCCGCCGCCGATGCCGAAGATGCTGGACAGGAAGCCGACGAACAGGCTGCTGCCAATTCCCAGTGTCTTGTTGTAGCGGAAGGATTTTTCCTCAAAGGGAGTATCGGTACTGGGTTTATGTGTGGAGTTCCAGTACATGATGATCGCCATGCAGAGCAGAAATGAGCCAAAGGCCAGATTCAGCGTATGCGCATCGAAGCTGTCCGCTACATAGGAGCCGAGAAAGGCACCCGGCAGGGTAGCGATAGCAAAGGGAATGGCTGCGTTGAAGAATACCCGCTTCTGACGGATGTAGGCGAGCGTACCTGAAAGCGCATTGGTGAATACTACGAAAATCGAAGTACCGACAATCTGCGGGGCGGTGTGGAATACGGAAGGCGTAAGGCACATGATGAAGATCGGAATGAGGATGATGCCGCCGCCGATTCCCACCAGCGTTCCAAAAACGCCAACGCCCATGCCGAGCAGGAGAAACAATAGAAATTCCATGAAAACACCTCTGATTCTGTGGAAACAGGGCCTATCGTACAGCGTATGCGATGTTTCCGGTAATGTGATTGAACGGACTTTATTATATCACATTTTAGAATCAGGAAAATCGGTTTTTTTCTCTGTCAGAAAAACCTCCCGCAGGGTGCGGAAAAGTACCTTCACATCGATGGGCTTGGCGATGTGGCGATTCATGCCGGCGGCGAGCGCGGCCGAGATATCCTCCGCAAAGGCGTTGGCCGTCATCGCAAGGATGGGGATGCGCTGTGCATCGGGATGTTGACTCGCGCGGATAGCCCGGGCGGCTTCGTAGCCGTTCATCACCGGCATCTGGATATCCATGAGGATGACATCATACTCGCCGGCAGCCGATTGCAGGAAAAGATCGACGGCTTCCTGCCCGTTGCTGGCCGTAGTGATCTCAGCCCCGGTTGCGTGCAGCAGCTCGTGGGCGATTTCCATGTTGAGGGCGTTATCCTCAACCAGCAGAATCCTGCGGCCATGGAAATCCAGGTTGTCCTCGGGGAACAGTTCTCCCGTGAGTTCCGCAGTATCGCTATGCATATCCAGGAGCAGATTGAAAATCGTGGACTGGAACAGGGGCTTCGTGATAAAGGCATCAGCTCCGGCTTCCTTGGCCTGTTGGACGGCCTCGTTCATATCGTAGGCGGAGATGATGACGCGGCGGGTGGCTGGCAGGATGGCAGCGAGCTCCTGGCAGACGGTCAGCCCATCGATGTCGGGCATGCGCCAGTCGATGAAGCAGAGATCAATCGTATTACCCGCTTGCGCGGCCTGCCGGCAGAGAGCCAGTCCTTCGGTGCCGGAAGCTGCTGCCTGGCAATGGATTCCCATGCGGGTCAACACCTTTTCCAGGTACTGCCGGGTGTCGGCATCATCATCGATGACCAGCACCTGCAGCTCTTCGAGGCTGCCCGGGAGATGGGGCAGCTTGTTTTTTGTACGGCCGAACGGAAGCTCGACCTGGAAGGTGCTGCCCTGGCCAAGGGTGCTTTCCAGCTGGATGCTGCCGCCCATGAGGTCAGTCAGATTCTTTGTGATGGCAAGTCCCAGGCCGCTGCCGCCGAACTTTTGGAAGATCGCAGCGGAAGCCTGCTCAAAGGGCTGGAAGAGGCGCGCCTGCACCTCTTCATCCATGCCGATGCCGGTATCTTTTACCAAAAAGCGCAGATGTACAGTAGTTTCATCGCTGGCCTGCTGGATGACCTGCACCTGGACGCGTCCGCCAGGCAGTGTAAATTTCACGGCATTGGAAAGCAGATTCAGCAGAATCTGGTTCAGGCGTCCCTGGTCGCCAATCAGGATTTCGTCAGTGAGGTCTGTAGTGGAGAGGGAGAAATCCAATTGCTTGCTTTGGCACTGCAGATAGTACATTTCTGCAATACCGGACAGCGTATGTTTAAGATTGAAGGGGAGCCGGGCGATTTTCAGCTTGCTACTCTCGATTGCCGACATGTCCAGAATATCGTTGATGATGGACAGCAGCATGCGGGAGGCAAGTCCGATCTTGCTCAGATAGCTCTCGGTGCAGCGGCGATTGTCGAGATGCTTCCCGGCGATTGCCGTGAGGCCGATGATCGCGTTGAGCGGCGTGCGGATTTCATGGCTCATGCGGGACAAAAACTGGCTTTTGGCCTGACTGGCGGCCTTGGCCTGCGCAATCGCGGTGGAAAGCTGTTCGTTGCTGCTTTCCAGGATGGCGATGTTCCGCTGCTTTTGGCGAAAGGCGTAGCCGGCCAGCACCAGACAGCAGAGGAGCGAGAGTCCGCCGACAAAGAGGGTCAGGCGGTATTTGTAGAGAAAATCATGCAACGTGTATTGATAAGGTTCGGAGAGTGTATGCTTCAGGACAATGCCATGAATCTCATTCTTATCCAATGCGGCCAGAGCCTTGTTCATGATGGAAATCAGACGGGGGTCCTGACTGCTCGTGCTTACAAAGGAGAAATTTTCGTCGGCGATAGCATTGGCGGACCAGAGCGCAAGGTCTTCAAATTGCGGCTTTTGGAGCAGATGCCCTAATATATAAGTGTTTTGCATGACAAAGTCGGCTTTGCCGCGCAGTACCGCGTCAATACATTCCGGAGTGGACGGATAACCAAGAATCGTATAGTTTGGATGATTTTCCCGGATGTAGGCGGCAATTCCTTTGGCATCCCCTGGGATGGCGATGCAATAGTCCTCCTGGAGATCAAAGGGTTTTCCTTTCAGACCGGCGAAAGCTACCTGTCCTTCAAAATAAGGGATCGACAGGTGCAGGGTGGGATCCGAGAGGCGTTCATTGTTCTCGACAATGCCCGAAATAAGATCCGCGTTTCCGGCAGCCAGGAAGTCCAGCGGCATGGTGCCAATCGGTACGGCGATATTCTCGAATTGCAGATGGGTCTTTTCCGCAATGAGCTGCAGCAGATCGATGACGATGCCATCAAGTTTCCCCGTGTTCTGATTTAAGCGGCTGAAGGGAAAGCGGTCGCTGAAATGTCCGACACGGATGATGGGATGCTCCTGGATATAGTTCATTTCTTCCCGGGTCAGTGGCAGGCCTTGGGAAGTCGTTGTGCTGCCATAATGCCGGTTCGCCAGGCGCACCTCAAACAGTGGTTTGGTATAGTGGATTTCGCCCAGTGCGGTGTCGAGCTGTTCCAGCAGCAGATCTGGCCGGTTTTTGCGGACCATGATAAAAAATGGCTGTATATCAAGGCGGCCGAGGAGCTTATAGCCGTTGATGCGGTAGAGGCCGCAGGCGCAGACCGCATCGGCCGCATTCTCCTGCAGCAGATAAAAAAGCTCCTGGTTCGTTTCGGCAGGGACCTCTATATAATGGAAGCCATGTTTTTGGGCATAGAGCCGCAAGGCCTGCTGCTGATAGCTGCCCGGAATCACCGCAATGCGCATGCCGTTCATGGCACTGTATTCTTCATAGGCGGCCCGGGAATTGGTGGGCATTGTATAGAGCAGGGTGCTTTCCAGGCCGAGCGGATATCTGGAAAAATCATATTGTGCCATGCGGGCGGGGGTTTTTGTATAGGAGCAGAGCAGGTCGATATCTCCTGCCTGGAATCGTTTTTCAAGGTTGGCCGGGGTGTCGAAAATATAGGCATACTGCCAGCCGGTATGATAGGATATTTCACGCAAATAGTCAGCACAATAGCCGGCCATGCGGCCGTCAGGCATTCGTTCCAGAAAACCGGGATTGTTCATATAGCCAATCCGGAGAACCGTGGGGGAGGAAGCCCCTGCCCGGGGCGTATATGCTTCGGGCAATATGCTGCCGGTAAAACAAAAGAGGAAAGGGATCAGAAAAAGCAAAAGATTTTTCATAGCGGCCTCCATTTCCATATCGGCGTGAAAGCGGTCGTATGGTTCCATATAGCTATACCATATCATATCCAGTGGAAAAGTTAAAGATGAAATATTCATAAATTTCATATAAAATCATACACAAAAAAGCTGCCATAGAGCAGGGCGGAGAGCTCTGCTCTATGGCAGCTTTTGCTGTATTATTCTTTTTGACCGACAGGCAGCTGTTTGTATTCCCGGGAACGGGAGAATTTTTGCCATTCATCCTGTAGTGCCCGCAGCTGCATCACGAACTTGTCATAAGCAGGTGCATCACTGGTACCGGTGGCTGGCAATGTCGTGGAGGCAGCTGTACCGGTTGCCGATGCAGTGGCGGCATCGGACCCTGCTGCTGCGTCCGTGGTCGTCAGACTTGCCGCAGACGGTGGTGCAGTGGCCTGGAGACTGGCAGTGTCTACGGCTGGTGCGGCGGCTGTGGACACTGCACCACCGGTCAGCGGCAGTGCCGCCGCTGCCGGCGTTGCTGCTGCCACGTCGCCCACGGCGGGAGCGGCACTGCCGCCTGCGGTGTTGATGGCTCCACTGGCCGCAAGGCCGCCGGCACCGCTGAGCTCCGCCTTGGCGGCTGCAGCTACCGAGACCTGTGCCCGGGTTACGGCCCGCTGGGCCTCTGCTTTTGTCTTTGCATGCTTCAGGTCCTCACGCAGCCGTTCCCGGACCTCCTTGACCTTCTGGGCCTTTTCATAGAGCTCCGGGCTGTTCTTTTCCAGATAATGCAGTTCCTCATCGGTGAGCTCCCGGCCGTTCATGAGCTTTTTGCGAATGGCCGCAATCCGCTGCGCCGTTCCATCCTTTGAGGAGGATGTAGCCAGCAGGATATCCACGATGCTGTCCGGCTGTGTATCTGTCCTGGAAGAAGCCTGCGCCGCAGTTTCTTTGCCGTTCAGCTGGGTCTGCAGATTCTGCTGCTGCAGATAGGTGTTCAGTTTACCGATTCCCTCTAACATAGCATCACATCCTTGTCTGTTTTCTACCATATATATCGATGGATTTCAGAAAAACTAAAGGCGCGTTTTTCGTTGCTTTCTTGACAAAAGGCAGCACGTTTATTAAAATAACTTTATAAAGATTTTTTAGTAAGAAGGTGCTGAAATGGATCGGAATGATTTGCGCTGCAGAAATCTGGAGCTGCTGCGCTCGGCGCTGCAGCTCCGGCGTGTCGTAACGAAGCCGCAGGCAGCTGAGGCGACGGGCCTGAGTGTAGTGACGGTCAATACCTTGATGCAGGAGCTTCTGGAGCGCGGTGAAGTGCAGCTCACGGCTGGTGGGATTTCTTCGGGCGGCCGGCCCGCACAGCAATACGCGTTTTGTGCGGACTATCGGCTGGCTTTGGCTGTTCATCTGCAGGAAGCGGATGGTCGGGATACGATGTTCATTTCCGTCGTCGATCTGCTGGGAAATCGGTTGAAGGAGCAGCGGCTGCAGCCGCAAAAGATTTCTATGGAATTTTTTATACAGGCTGTAAAGCCCTGGTTTCAGCAGTATCCACAGCTTGCGGTGCTGGTCGTTGGCATCCCGGGCGTAGAGAAGGACGGGCGGCTGCTGGTGGACTATCCGACGCTGCAGGGCACACGTTTTGCGGGGAAACTCCAGCAGGTCCTTGGCTGCCCGGTATATCTTGAAAATGATATCAATGCGGCGGTCCTGGGCTATAGTGCGGCCTTGGGCGGTCAGGCCCGGCAGGAAACCGTTGTGGGGATTTATCTGCCGCAGCAATATCCGCCGGGTGCGGGGATTGTCCTTCGGGGAGAACTCTATAAGGGACGCGATGGAATGGCCGGAGAGGTCGGCAGACTGCCAGCCTTTGCGGTGGGCGCATCGCTGGATGGTGACGCGTCGCGAATGGCTTCCTTGAGCGCTTTGTTTGCGGCGACCTGGAATCCGCATCGACTTGTGCTCTACAATGAAGCGGCCGCGCCCGGAGCGTTGGCACAGGTCCGCGAGCTGGCAGCACAGCAGCTTGAGGATGGCTGCTTGCCGGAGCTGGAGCTCAAGACATCGATTTATGAGGATTATGGACGAGGCATCTGTGCGCTGGCAATGCAATATTTGCAGGCAGCGGGAAAGGAGAGATGCTGAATGGAGAGCGGGCAGGACATGCCTTCAAAGGTTGTACAGGTATTGCCAAAAGATAAACCGGGGCCTTGGCAGCAGCATGCGACAAGGGCAATTTTCTTTGTCGGCGGTTTCGGCGCCGCTTCCTGGGCTCCCCTGGTGCCGTTGCTGAAGGCCCGGCTCCAGATCGATGAAGGCGTGCTGGGACTGCTGCTTCTCTGCATCGGGCTCGGCTCACTGGTTACAATGCCAATTTCCGGTGCGGCCGCTGCGCGCTTTGGCTGCCGCCGGGTATTGGCGGTCGTATCGTGTCTGTATGCGCTGCTGCTGCTCACTTTAAGCCAGATCGCCTCCTTCGGGCTGGCAGTGCCGACGCTGCTGGCCTTTGGTGCCGTCATGGGCATGTTGGATGTCACGGTGAATATTCAGGCTGTTCTTGTTGAAAAGGCTGCCGGCCGGAGGCTGATGTCGGGATTCCATGCTCTTTGGAGCGTGGGCGGCTTTGTCGGGGCCGGACTTTTCGGTGTCTGGCTCCAGCTGGGCCTCACTCCGGAGCAGGCGACGCTTGGCGCAGCGCTGCTGATGTTCGCATTGCTGGCTTTTTTCGTGCGTCATCTGTTGCCCTATGGCGGCGAAAAAGCGGGGAGCGCACTTTTTGCAATACCGCGCGGTATCGTGGCCTTTGTAGGCGTGATCGGCTGCATTGCATTTCTCGTCGAGGGGGCGATCATGGACTGGGGCGGCGTGTTCCTCACGACGTTGAAGCAGATGGATCTTTCCATGGCAGGGACGGGTTTTGCGGTATTTTCTGCTGCCATGCTGTTGATGCGCCTGACCGGTGACCTGCTGGTGCAGCGTTGGGGCAGCCGGATACTGGTGCTTGGCGGAGGAATGCTCTCCGCTGCCGGCTTCCTGCTCGTGATTTTCTCACCCTGGCAGCCGCTGCTCTATATCGGCTTTTTTGCGATTGGCATCGGCAGTGCCAATATTGTGCCTATTTTTTACTCCCTGCTGGGCCGGCAGAAGGTCATGCCGCTCAATATGGCAGTATCCGCGGTAAGCACGCTGGGCTATCTGGGCATTCTCATGGGCCCGGCGCTTATCGGCTTTGTTGCGCATCATACCAGCCTGTATATTTCGTTTCTGCTTTTGGCGGCATTGGTCGTACTGCAGACCCTGATCGCGGCCTATGTGTACAGGAAGGTTCTATAGATGGAGAAGCTGTTGAAGACAGTGCAAAAATAAATAATGTAGCGCAGGCGTTGCTTGTATCCTGGACAGTGATGTCGATCAATGCTGAGAATATTCATGTAGAACATAAACGACTGTATACAAAAAGAGGCTTTGGAATTTCTTCCAAAGCCTCTGGTTTTTCAAATGGCGGAGTGGAGAGGATTCGAACCTCCGCGGGGTTGCCCCCCTAACGATTTAGCAAACCGTCCTCTTGAGCCGCTTGAGTACCACTCCGTGGCGGAGAGGGTGGGATTCGAACCCACGGTACTTTGCAGTATCACTGGTTTTCAAGACCAGCTCCTTAAACCGCTCGGACACCTCTCCGTAACGCTTAATATTATAGCAAGAGTTTGGGGGAAGTGTCAAATGTTTTGCCAGATTTGCTGCAATTCCTGTCGGCAGGCAGTGCCGACTCAGGTGCGGGCGGGTTCCTGTTTTTCGGCTGTATCGTCCTGTTGGTCAGCAGCTATCTGCCGGGTCCCGGACAGATCACGGTAGCGGAACACCGTGGATTTTGCTGCCGCGTAGAGGAAAGAAGCAGCGGCGATGGAGGGCAGGGAATTCACGGCCATCGAAATCGCGCAGTTCACAGCCGACAGATAGGCAATCTGTTCAGGCAGTCCGAGTACGTAGACCTTGAAGGCCCACCGGATCACCGGCTCGGTAAGGACATTCACAAGGCAGGCGAACACGCCGGCGAGGATTGTCTTCGTATACATCTGACGGCGTGTCTGCGCAGCTGCCAGGTGCAGAACCTGATGGGCCATGAAGCCGCAGGCCAGGCCAAAGATCAGTTTTGCCAGAAAGGTCGGCGGGGCAGAGGTGGCATAGCCAACGAGCACATCTCCGAGGCTCAGGCCGATGGCCCCGGTGAGACCGCCCCAGCGTCCACCGAGAAGGAAGCCCGAAAGCAGGATGAAGGCGGCGCCAATGTAGATCTTGCCCGTCATACCGCCCCCCATGGGAATCTCGATTCGCAGATAGGTAAAACAGATAAAGGCCAGGGCGGCAAGCATCGCTGCCAGGGTCAGCTTCAATATTTTTTCATCACGCATGGGAACCACTCTTTTCTGTAGGTTATGGTGACGGCTTCTGTTTTGCTGGCCGTCGTTTTTGGAGAATGGTTTAAGTATAGTGGAAAATGCTTTGTCAGGGAAGAGGATAGAAAGAAAAAAGTGTAATTGTGTTAATACAATATGGGAGGCATTGGAAAATATTTGCGAGGTGTAGGTATGCGGGGCGCCTTTTTGAAACGTAGAAAACATAGGACAAACTTGAATGTTTGGTACGGAAAACCGGTCAAAAGACTTATAAAACCTTTTCGACGTGCGACACGGTATTCAAGACAAAAGACCGATAAAATCGGAAAAGGCATAGAACTTTTCCAGATTTTATGCTAAAATAGTCCTGTATACGAGATACGTATCATAGTTTATCTTCGAGGAGTAAATGTCTATGTCAATTACAATTTTGCTTGCGGGGGAACATGCCGGACAGCGGCAGACCCTTAGACGGTTGCTGTCATTTGAACCCGACATGGCGGTAGTTGGTGAAGCAGGGTCAGCCGAAAGTGCACTGATGGATGCACAGGCCCTTGGTCCGGATATATTGCTTCTGGATGTGGATATGACGGAATTGAACTGGCCCAAGCTGGTGAATCTTTTGCCGATGGTAGGAGGTTGTACCCGGGTGATTGTTGTCACGATGATTGACAGCGACTGCTATGCGCTGGAGCTTTTCAAGCGCGGTGTCATGGGGTATCTGTTGAAGGACAATGATACGACGGCGCTGATTCAGGCGATCCGACGTGTTCATGCGGGCGAAAAGGTCCTTTATGCACCACTGGCGCAGATTACACTGGGGAATCTGCAGGGCTGGCTGGCAGACTACAATATGAGCCGGCTGGGATGACAAAGAAGGTGACTGTGAGAAAATACACAGTCACCTTCTTTGTTTATTTTTTATGGTTTTCCAGGAAGTGTTCCATGCGGGCCAGCGCCTCCGAAATCTTATCTACGGAGGTCGCGTAGGAGCAGCGTACGAATCCTTCGCCGCAAGCCCCGAAAGCATTGCCTGGCACCAGGGCTACATGTTCTGTCATCAGGAGTTTTTCGGCGAATTCCTCGGAGGTGTAGCCGGTCGAGCGAATGCTGGGGAAGATGTAGAAGGCACCTTTGGGCTCGAAGCATTCGAGGCCCATCTTGGTGAGACCGTCATAGATGAGGCGGCGGCGCTTATCGTATTCTGCCACCATCTTTTTCATGTACTTTTCGCCGTGGCGCAGTGCCTCAATGGCAGCCACCTGGGCGGTGATGGGCGCGCACAGCATGGTGTATTGATGGATTTTTGTCATTGCAGCGATGATAACGGGGTTCGCGAGTGCATAGCCGATGCGCCAGCCGGTCATCGCATAGGCCTTGGAGAAGCCGTTGAGCAGGATGGTGCGTTCCTGCATGCCGGGCAGGGCCGCGAAGCATACGTGATCTTCGGAACCATAGGTGAGGTCTCCATAGATTTCATCGGAAATCACGATGAGGTCGTGCTTCTCGGCAAAAGCGGCAATGGCCAGGAGCTCCTGGCGGCTCATGATGGCGCCGGTCGGGTTGTTCGGGTAGCCGATGAGCAGCAGTTTGGTACGCGGGGTCAGATGTGCTTCGAGGTCCTCCGGTGTGATGCGGAACTCGTTTTCGATGCGGGCGGGTACTGGAACGGCTTTGCCGCCGGCGAGGGCCGCGCAGGCACCATAGGATACATAGCAGGGCTCTGGGATCAGCACCTCATCGCCTGGCGACAGAACAGCACGCATGGCGAGATCAAGTGCCTCGCTTACGCCGACGGTCACGAGGACATTTTGGGCAGGGTCGTAGTTGATGGCAAAGCGCCGCTGCTGCAGGCGGACGATTTCCTCGCGCAGTTCAAGCAGGCCGCGGTTGGCCGTGTAGGAGGTATATCCCTGTTCGAGCCCATAGACGCAGCTTTCTCGGATGGACCAGGGGGTCACAAAGTCCGGCTCGCCTACGCCGAGGGAGACGACATCTTCCATTTCGGCAGCGATGTCGAAAAAGCGGCGGATGCCGGAGGGCGGAATCGCATTGACGGTGGGTGAGATACGTTCTTTCCAGTTCGTATTCATGGCGTAACCACCAATCTGCGATCGTGTTCCTTGTTGTCAATGATGACGCCATCCTTTTTGTAGGGCTTGAGCATGAAATGGCTGCGGGTGGCGGTGACGCCCTCGATGGTTGACAGGCGCGTGGCGACGAAATTGGCCACATCCTGCAGGGACTTTCCTTCAATAATAACAAGCAGGTCAAAGCTGCCGGACATGAGATAGACGGTGCGTACTTCATCAAAACGGTAGATGCGTTCTGCGATGGCATCAAAGCCGACCTCGCGCTCAGGTGTGAGATTGACCTCGATGATCGAGGTTACGGTATTATCACCAAATTTTTCCCAGTTGATGAGCGTGTTGTAGCTCAGGATGATCTTATCCTTCTCCAACTGGTTGATCTGCTGCTGTACTTCATATTCGCTGCGGTGCAGCATCGCGGCCAGTTCATCGGCCGGACGGCGTGCGTCATGCTCCAAAAGCTCCAGTAATTCTCTCATATCAGTATTCCTCCTCAAAATAAATACTAAAAAACGCCCTCATCCGTAAAGGACGAGGACGTAACTTCCCGTGGTACCACCTTCATGAGCCCGTAGGCCCGCTCTAGGTCCCTTAACGCGGGAGGACGGCAGGGATTTTCTCTCCTCAGGGGAGAGCCCCGCGGCTCGTGAGCAGCTTTCCATTTTTCTCTTTAGCGGTTTGCAGCAAGCACCGCCTCTCTGAAAAAGATGCCAAATGTACTCTCTCAGTCAACACCGGTTGGTCGATATGTTATATTGTTGCTCTAAAATTAGAGTTATTGTATCATACAAAAAAACGAATTGCAAGCCTGTATTCACAGGACGAACATTTTTTTGCAAGGAAATGAATTTTTTTATTTTTTTTAGGGAAAAAGCGAAAATCTCCGACAGGAATCGTTGCATATATTCCGGGATTTGTATAAAATAGTAAAGTAGGCGGCTGGAGCCGTGGCAGAAGTTTATCTTTAGATTAAGAGGTGCTTTTGATGATCGTTGGCAATATCCAGGGAATCGATTCTGATTTTATCTGTTATCCGGAGCATATTCGGAAGGCTTTGGAATTTTTGCGTGCGCATGATTTCAGCAAGATGAAAGATGGACGCTATCCCATTGAGGGCGAGCACAGCTTTGCCCTGCTGCAGCGCTATGAGACGAAGCCGGAGCAGGAATGCCGCCTGGAGGCGCACCGAAAGTATATTGATATCCAGTATATTGCCAGGGGGGAAGAGTGTCTGGGCTGGTGCCCGATCAGTCCGGATCTCGTCGAGTCCGTGGCCTATGATGAGGAAAAGGATGTTGTTTTCTACCAGCAAATGGTTCCAGACAGCGGCCTCGTTTTGTCAGAGGGGCTGTTTGCTGTGCTTTTTCCGGCGGATGTCCATCGTCCGTGCGCGGCGCTTGCGGGCCAGCCGCTGTCGTCTGTCATCAAGGTGGTTGTGAAAATTGAAGTGGATTTAGTGTAGGTGTTTTCAGGCATATCTGTGGGATTTCCCACTGGTATGCCTGTTTCATTATCCTTTAGGATGCGCTGCTTGCAGCAAAATAAGATTTTGGAGGCAAAGATTTCATGACGGTAAGAAGAATTTTCGTAGAAAAACGGCAGGGGTTTTTTGATATTCCAGCCCAGCAGCTTTGTGATGATCTGGTGGAGAGCTTTGGCCTGACGGGCCTCAAGGCTGTGCGCCTGATCAACCGCTATGACATTGAGGGGCTCAGCGATGAGGAATACGCGCAGACGAAGTCGGTGGTCTTTTCCGAGCCGCCGGTCGATGTAGTCTATGAGGAGAAGCTGCCGGCTTTCCCGAATTCCCGTATGTTCGCGGTTGAATATCTGCCCGGGCAGTACGATCAGACTGCGGATTCGGCAGCGCAGTGCGTGCAGCTTGTCACGCAGAAAGAACGTCCGGAGATTGCGACGGCGCGGGTCGTTGTTCTGGTCGGAACCATCGATGATGAAACCTTTGCGAAAATCAAAGCGTATTATATCAATGCCGTGGAGAGCCGGGAGGCTTCGCTGGACAAACCGGAAACGCTCAATATGAAAGCAGAGGTACCGGCGGATGTCGAGGTGCTGACGGATTTCAATGAACTCGATGAGGCAGGCCTGCAGGCGTTCATGGACGCGCGCGGCTTTGCCATGAGCTTTGAGGATCTGAAATTCTGCCAGGAATATTTCCGCGATACGGAAAAGCGGGAACCGACGATTACGGAAATCCGTGTCATCGATACGTACTGGTCCGACCATTGCCGCCATACGACCTTTACGACGGCCATTGATATGGTGGATATTGAAAAAGGCTATTTTTCGCCGGTACTGGAAAAGGCTTATCACCGTTATCTGGAGGACCGGGAGGCTGTCTATGGCAGCAAGCATCGGGATGTAACACTCATGGATATGGCTGTGATCGGCATGAAGGCACTGCGTAAGCAGGGACTCCTGGAGGATCTCGACAAATCTGAGGAAATCAATGCCTGCAGCATCGTGATCCATGCGGATATCGGTGGTAAGGATGAAGAATGGCTGGTTATGTTCAAGAATGAAACCCATAATCATCCTACGGAGATCGAGCCGTTTGGCGGCGCGGCAACCTGCCTTGGCGGTGCAATCCGTGATCCGCTTTCGGGGCGCTCCTATGTTTATCAGGCCATGCGTGTCACGGGCTCCGCTGACCCGCGGCGCAAGGTGTCGGAGACTATTCCGGGCAAGCTGCCACAGAAAAAGATCACATTGGGCGCGGCTTCGGGCTACAGCTCCTACGGAAATCAGATCGGGCTCGCGACGGGCCAGGTATCGGAAATCTACCATGAGGGCTTCATGGCGAAGCGCCTGGAGATCGGTGCGGTGATTGCCGCAGCGCCGAAGGTCAATGTCGTGCGTGAGGTTCCGCAGCCAGGGGATGTCATCGTACTGGTCGGCGGCCGTACCGGGCGTGACGGCTGCGGCGGCGCAACGGGCTCGTCCAAGGAACATACGGAAGAATCACTCGCCTCCTGCGGGGCTGAGGTACAGAAGGGCAATCCGCCGACCGAGCGCAAAATCCAGCGCCTTTTCCGCAATCCGGAAGTCAGCCGCATGATCAAGCGCTGCAACGATTTTGGTGCAGGCGGTGTATCGGTAGCCATCGGTGAGCTCACCGACGGGCTCGTCATCGACCTGGATAAGGTGCCAAAGAAATACGAGGGCCTCGATGGCACGGAGCTTGCTATTTCCGAGTCGCAGGAGCGTATGGCGGTGGTCATTGCGCCTGAGCAGCTCGATCGTTTTATCGCGCTGGCCGGTGAGGAAAATCTCGAGGCATCAATGGTGGCCCTGGTCACGACGGATGAGCGCCTGACCATGAAGTGGCGCGGCAAGAGCATTGTGAGTCTCAACCGCTCGTTCCTCGACACCAATGGCGTACGTCAGCACATCTGCGTTGAGGTCGAGGCTCCGGATGAAAACCATCGTTATCTGCAGCAGCTGCCGGAGGCTGTCAAAAAGTGCGGCCGGGATCTGGAAAAGGCCTGGATGGAAAATCTGAAGGATCTCAATGTCTGCAGCCAAAAGGGACTGGCAGAGCGCTTTGATTCGACCATCGGCGGCAATACAGTGCTCATGCCGTTCGGCGGCAGCCAGCAGCTGACCCCGGCTGAAGGCATGGTGGCCAAGCTGCCGGTGCTTGGCGCGGAGACGAATACCGCAACGGCGATGACCTATGGCTTCAATCCGTATTTCATGGAATGGAGTCCGTTCCATGGTGCCGTATACGCAGTAGTAGAGGCGGCGGCGAAGATGGTAGCCCTGGGCGGCCACAGTGACAAGATCCGCCTGACCTTCCAGGAGTATTTTGAGAGCCTGGGGACGGACAGCCGCAAATGGGGCAAGCCGTTCAGCGCCCTCCTCGGAGCGCTCTGGGCCCAGCATGAGCTTGGAATTCCGGCCATCGGCGGCAAGGATTCCATGTCGGGTACCTTCATGGATATGAATGTGCCGCCGTCGCTGGCAGCCTTTGCAGTGGATGTTATGAAGGCCGATCACGCGGTGTCCGCGGAATTCAAATATCCGGGCAACAAGGTCTATATGGTACCGGCGCCGACGGATGAATATGACCTGCCGGTATTCAAGCGGCTGCGGGATAATTTCGCCAAGGTCAGTGCGCTCATTGCTGACAAAAAGGTATTTGCGGCTATGAGTGTGCGCAATGGCGGTATTGCGGCGGCTGTGACGAAAATGTGTCTGGGGAATCTCGTGGGCTTCCGCTTCCGTCCCTTTGTGAAACGGGAAGAACTCTTCCAGGCCGCTTATGGTACGATTATCATCGAGGTAGCTGAGGATGTTGATGTGGCATCGGCTTTGGCCGGCACCGGCTGCATTGAGCTCGGCGAGACGACGAGTGTGCGCAGCATTGTCTGCGGACAGGCTGTCGTGAGCCTGGCAGAGGCAGAAAAGGCCTATACTACGCCGCTGGAAAAGGTATTCCCGACAAAGACGAAATTCAGCGATAAGACAGTTGTGACCTCCCTTTATACAAAGGGCAATGTCGTGACAGCGCAGGCAAAAATCGCCAAGCCGCGGGTGCTCATTCCGGTATTCCCGGGAACGAACTGTGAGTATGATTCTGCCCGGGCCTTTGAGCGTGCCGGCGGCATTGCGGAGACGGTCATCGTACGCAACCTTACGCCGGCGGCTGTTGAGGAGTCTGTCGAAGCAATCGTGCAGGGCATCCGCCGTGCACAGATCATCATGCTGCCGGGTGGCTTCAGCGGTGGGGATGAACCGGATGGTTCCGGTAAATTCATCGCTGCGATGTTCCGTAATCCGCGCATCCAGGAACAGGTCATGGAGCTGCTGAAGAAGCGTGATGGCCTTATGCTCGGCATCTGCAACGGTTTCCAGGCCCTCATCAAGCTCGGGCTGGTTCCGTACGGTGAGATTCGCGATCTTGATGAGAACTGTCCGACCCTTACGCATAATCAGATCGGGCGGCATGTATCCTGTATGGTACGCACGAAGGTCGTATCGAATCTTTCGCCCTGGTTCAATAATGTATCCGTCGGCGATATGCACACGATTGCGGTTTCGCATGGGGAAGGACGCTTTGCGGCGGATAAGGAACTCGCGGCAAAGCTGCGTATCCATGGACAGATTGCAACCCAGTATGTGGACGCGGTAGGCAACCCCTCGTTGAATATTCCGTTCAATCCGAACGGCTCAGTATGTGCGATTGAGGGCATTACGAGTCCGGATGGGCGGGTGCTCGGCAAGATGGGGCATTCGGAGCGCATCGGCGGGTCCGTTTGCCTGAATGTTCCAGGTGCCAAGGATCAGAAGCTGTTTGAAGCCGGTATTCGTTATTTTAAATAAAGTGAAACAAAGTGCTGCACAAATGTGCAGCACTTTTTCTATTGTTTTCTAGCGTCATCGCTCAAGAATAAAGAAGAAATATCACTATTTTTGTTGAATATAAATGCAAAGTATCAAAAAAGCCAAGATTGGTACACACTAATAAAAAAAAATACGATTTACAGGAAAAAAAGATAAAATAAGCTTGAAAGTTTTTTCCAATGCGTTTACAATAAGAGTATGAGAAATTTGATAAATTTCTAAAAACTACAAATCATCAAATCTTTTCGGTTTGGAATACCCTTATAGAGGAGAGGCTTTAGGCATGAGCAGAAAAGTAGACGTCGTTGTGGTTGGCGGCGGCATTACAGGCAATGCGATTCTCTTTCAGCTGGCAAAGTATGATTTGCGATGTGTTTTGCTGGAGAAGGACCCGGACATAGCATCGGGGACGACCAAATCCAACAGCGCGATCATCCACGCGGGTTTCGATGCGAAACCGGGATCGTTGAAAGCGGAAATGAATGTCAGAGGCAACAAGCTCTATCATGAACTCAAGGATGAGCTGGACCTGGATATCCAGTGGAAAGGATCTCTGGTCGCAGCGACCTCCGACGAGGAAATGGACAGCATCAGAGATTTGCTGGAGCGTGGAAAAATCAATGGCGTAGACGGACTGGAAATATGGTCCGGAGAAAAAGTCCGGGAGACAGAGCCTTATCTGAGCCCGGCAATACAGGGGGCGCTTTGGGCTCCCAGCGCCGGAATCTGTTGCCCCTTCGGCACGGCAATCGCCTTTGCGGAGAATGCGGAGCTCAACGGTGCAGAGATTATCCGGGAGTGTGAGGTCAAGGGCTTCGATGTTCAGAACGGGCGCATTACAGCTGTCCGTACGGATGGAGAGACCTTTGAGACGCGTTATGTAGTGAATGCCGCCGGGCTGCGGGCAGATGAGATCAGCAGGCTGGCCGGGGATGAGAGCTTTACGATTCGTCCCCGCAAGGGTGAGTATGTACTGTTTGACCGGGAGGCCTCCAAGAAGATGACCTCCGGCGTGATCTTTCCGACACCGAGTAAGACTTCAAAAGGTATCCTCGTTTGCACGACCATCGATGGCAATGTGTTCGTCGGTCCGAATGCCCAGGATATGGATGACAAGGAAGATACCGCAGTCACAGCAATGGGACTCGATCAGATACTCACATCGGCAAAGAAACTGTTGCCGGAGATTCCCTTACGGGACTCCATTACCGTATTTGCGGGGCTGCGGGCGATTGCCAGCACCGGCGATTTCGTGCTCGGAAAATCCACCGCTGTCGAAGGACTGATTCAGGCGGCAGGCATACAGTCTCCGGGACTGACCTCCGCACCGGCGATCGGTCAGTATATTGCCGATATCATTGTGAAGGAAACGGGGGCTGCGCCGCGCAAGGACTATCATCGGGGACGTCCGGCAAGGCATGTGTTCCGTGAACTGACAGGCAGCGAGCGCGCAGCGCTCATCGCCCGTGATGAACGCTATGGTCGTGTGATCTGCCGTTGTGAGACGGTTACAGAGGGCGAGATTGTGGATGCCATCCACCGTCCCTGCGGAGCACGTACCGTAGATGGTGTGAAGCGGCGGACCCGGGCTGGCATGGGAAGATGCCAGGGTGGATTCTGCGGACCAAGAGTAACCAAGATCCTGGCGCGGGAGCTCAATATCCCGGTGACGGAAGTCAGAAAAGAAGCCAGAGATTCCTATATGTTCTATGACAAGGATTGGGGAACAACGAGCGGGGGTAAGGCGTAATGGGCGAAATCTATGATATCATCATCGTAGGCGGCGGCCCGGCAGGGCTTTCCGCTGCGTACAGTGCCTGGGAGGCCGGGGCTGAAAAGATTCTGATCCTGGAGCGGGACCGCGAGGTTGGCGGCATCCTGCAGCAGTGCATCCATAATGGCTTTGGCCTGCATCATTTCAAAGAAGAGCTCACCGGACCCGGCTATGCACGCCGCTGCTGGAAGCTCATCGAGGATAAAAAGGCCGTATCGGTCATGACAGATACCATGGTTCTTGAGGTACGTGAGGACAAAACAGTCCTCGCGGTGAATCCGAAATGGGGTGTCATGGAGCTTCGGGCGAAGGCGATCATCCTGACGATGGGGTGCCGGGAACGTACCCGGGGCGCTATCCGGATTCCGGGGTATCGGCCCGCGGGAATCTACACAGCCGGCGCCGCACAGCGCATGGTCAATATGGAAGGATATCTTCCTGGCAAGAAAATTGTGATCCTGGGCAGCGGCGATATCGGGCTCATCATGGCTCGCCGGATGTCGCTGGAAGGCTGCAAGGTACAGGCTGTTTTGGAGATCTGCCCGTATTCCAATGGGCTCACCCGCAATATGGTACAGTGCCTGCAGGACTATGATATACCGCTTTATTTATCGCATACCGTTGTCAATATCAAGGGCAAGGGACGGGTCAATGGCATTACCGCAGCAAAGGTTGATGAGCGGATGCAGCCGATTCCGGGAACTGAATTCGATATTGACTGTGATACATTGCTCCTTTCGGTAGGGCTCATTCCAGAGAATGAGCTGTCACGGGAGCTTGGGCTGGAGCTCCATCCGCTCACCAGTGGGCCGGTTGTAGACCAGCATCGTGAAACGAGCATTCCGGGAATCTTTGCTGCCGGCAACGTGGTCCATGTGCATGATCTGGTGGATTTCGTTTCTGATGAGGCTGGCATTGCCGGAAAATATGCAGCCCTTACAGCGCAGGGGAAGATGCCGGTACAGCGCGATGATGTAGCAGTCAACGCCGGTGATGGAGTCCGTACCTGTGTACCGCAGCATATCTGCCGGGGCGGGCAGGGAGAGACCGTAAGGCTCTTCATGCGGGTACGCCGGCCGATGCGCAAGGTCCGGCTGGAGATCCGGGACAGTGAGGTCGTGCTTCTGAGCAAGGCTCTTCCGGTGGCAAAGCCCAGTGAGATGATTGCTGTGGACCTGCCGGCTGCTAAGGTGGAGGCTATGCATGGCAGCCTGGAAGTCACCGTTCGTGAGGAGGTGTGAAGCATGGCTGTAGAAAAAAGAGTCCTCAATTGTATCAACTGTCCTATGGGCTGTGAAATTACCGTAGAAATAAAAGATGGAATTATCACAAAACTAGCAGGAAATAATTGCCATCGTGGCGAAGTATACACCAGAGAAGAAATTACAGCACCAAAACGCATGCTGACCTCAACGGTTCGCATCGCGGGAGCTGCTCTTCCTTTACTGCCGGTCGTATCGGCCGGGGTGCTTCCCAAGGAACGGGTAAGGGATTGTGCAGCATTTCTGCGGCAGGTCCGCGCAGAGGCTCCGGTCAAAGCCGGAGACATTATTGTAGCCAATATTCTCGGCCTTGGCGTCGATATTGCAGCCAGCCGGGATATGGATAGCCGTCATTGACGGAATGCCGGATGCGGCAGATGCGGCATCCGACGGCAGAACTTATAAAGGAGGTGTATTTTATGCGTCATATCGTATTGTTATGCTCCGCCGGTGTTTCCACCAATATCCTGGTGAAGAAGATGGAGGAGGAAGCAGCACGCTTAGGCTATGAGTGCACGATTACAGCATATTCGCTGGCACAGGCCGCTGAAGGCGCTGCCAATGCAGATGTATTGCTGCTGGCACCGCAGGCGGGTCACTCGCTGGCTGAATTGCAGGTCAAGTATCCGAATGTTCCTTCCACAGTGATTCCGCAGAAGCTCTACGGGGCTTTGGATGCTGTTGAGATTCTGGATCTTGCACAGAAAACGGCAAAGGATTATTGAGAAGCGCAGTAATCCATGCATGTATCAGGAAGTAGAGAAGAGGGATTCTACAGATATGTTTTCGGATATATCTGATAAATCAAAATAAAAGGGGGATTTATACAAATGGCTAAAAAGTATGTAATGGCGTTGGATGCAGGTACCACGAGCAACAGAGCAATCATCTTCGACGAAAACTCCAAAATCGTTGGCGTTTCCCAGAAGGAATTCACCCAGTACTTCCCGAACCCGGGCTGGGTTGAGCATGACGCTGAGGAAATCTGGAGCAGCATGTCAACTGTTATGAAGGAAGCTCTTGAGCAGTCCGGTCTTGCTGCGAGCGATATCGCGGCAATCGGTATCACGAACCAGCGCGAAACCGCTGTTGTTTGGGATAAGAACACGGGCCGTCCGGTTTATAACGCAATCGTATGGCAGTCCCGTCAGACGGCTCCCATCTGCGAAGATCTTAAGAAAAAAGGTCTGGTTGACGAGTTCAAACAGAAGACTGGTCTTATCATTGATGCATATTTCTCTGGCACAAAAGTTAAATGGATCCTCGATAACGTTGAAGGCGCAAGAGCAAAAGCTGAAGCTGGCGACCTGATTTTCGGTACGATCGACTGCTGGCTCATCTGGAAACTCACGGGCGGTAAAGCTCATGTAACGGATTATTCCAACGCTTCGCGTACTCTTATGTACAACATCAGAGAACTGCATTGGGATGATCAGCTCCTCTCTTATCTCACTGTTCCAAAATCCATGCTTCCGGAAGTTCGTCCTTCCAGCGGCGTATATGGCTACACGGTTCCGTCGA
>CAZFPA010000025.1:0-17773 GCA_964520975.1 uncultured Selenomonadaceae bacterium
CTAGGAGTGAATACGTATTCCATGATTACACCTGAACTTGTTTCGCGCATCAACGAGCTGGCACGAAAAAAACGTACTACCGGTCTTTCCCAGGAAGAAACTGCTGAACAGACCCGCTTGCGCCGCCTTTATCTGGATGACATCCGCGGTCAGCTCAAAAGTACGCTTGACCGTGTACATGTAATAGATAATCCTGTCTCACAAGGCAAAAAGCTTCATTGAACGAACTCTGTTTTATAATTCAAATCGCAATTGCTAAAATTTTCAGTTTTTACGTTAAAAATGAAAAAATTCCATTGACAATTAGGACTTTCCTTCATATACTGGTAATAACTTCTACTGTTATATGGATAGAAACTCAATTTTTGCAAATTGGAAGGAGATATTCAAATCATGGAGAAAAAGCCTGTAAAAATCACCGAAACTGTCCTGCGCGACGCGCATCAGTCCCTGCTCGCCACCCGCATGCGTATCGAGGATATGCTGCCGCAGCTTGAGGCACTTGATAAGATTGGCTACAACGCCCTGGAAGCCTGGGGTGGCGCTACCTATGACAGCTGCCTGCGCTTCCTTGGTGAAGATCCCTGGGAACGCCTGGACACACTGAAAGCACATCTGAAGACACCGATCCAGATGCTGCTGCGCGGTCAGAACCTGCTGGGCTACAACCATTATTCCGATGATGTTGTCCGGGCTTTTGTTGCCAAGGCTTCAGAACATGGTGTTGGTGTATTCCGCATCTTCGATGCACTCAATGATGTCACGAATCTCAAAACGGCCATTGCGGCTGCACTGGCTGCCAAGGAACATCCGCATGTACAGGGCTGTCTCGTCTACACCATCAGCCCCTACCACACGAACGAAACCTTCGTTGAGCTTGCGAAAAAGCTCGAGGAGATGGGTGTACATTCCATTTGCATCAAGGACATGTCCGGCCTGCTCAAGCCTTATGTCGCTGAGGATCTTGTAAAGAAGCTCAAAGCTGCCGTTTCACTGCCAATTGAGCTCCATACACATTACACGAGCGGCTTTGGCTCCATGACCTACCTCAAGGCAGTCGAGGCCGGCGTCGATATCATCGACTGCGCTCTCGCACCGTTTGCCTGCGATACCTCCCAGCCTTGTACCGAGACCATGATTGCTGCTCTCGAAGGAACAGATCGGGATACCGGTCTCGACCGCCAGGCTCTTACGCCGATCTCCAAGCATTTCCTCGGTGTCAAGAAACGCATCATGGACGAATTCAACCTCAAGGGCTATTTTGATGTAAATCCGAACGTACTGGATTTCCAGATCCCGGGCGGCATGCTTTCCAACCTTGCCAACCAGCTCAAGGAGCAGGGCATGGAAGACAAATACCAGGATCTGCTCGACGAGATGCCGCGTGTCCGCAAGGATCTCGGCTTCCCGCCGCTCGTTACACCATCCAGCCAGATCGTCGGCACCATGGCTACCTTCAACGTCATGATGGGCCAGCGCTACAAGATGGTTCCGCGTGAATTCAAGGATCTGGCCCGCGGCAAGTTCGGCCATACGCCGGTTCCTGTCGACAAGGAATTCCTCCACTCCATCGGCATCAAGGACGAGGATATCATCACCGATTGTGCAGCTGAGGATGCAAAAGCTGCTACGATGGCTGATTTCCGCAAAGAATTGACCGAAAAAGGCTATCCGAACGCATCGGAAGAGGACGTACTCTCCTATGCACTCTTCCCGCAGGTTGCCGAAGAGTTCTTCAGCACGCATCGTTCCTGATTCACCGGTTATGAAACAAGCAGGGCGCTTTCCTTTTAGGAAAGCGCCCTGCTTTATCGTTTAGGGTCATTCGATTTGTTTATTCCTTGAAGAAGCATGACTTGCCGATGAATTCGCGCAGTATCGAGTTGTTCGGTACGTCCTCCTCTGCCTCAATATCATCGAAATACTTACAGAAATCCAGCATGCGCATTGCCCTTGCATATTCCGGCACATCCGGGCTTATGTTCTCCAGCAGCGGCACCGCATGTTTTTTCAGCATGCCCAGCTCATAAATGAGTGCGGAATTGAACATCGCATCGGCTTCCTCCTGATACGGGAAGATGTTCTTCTCCTCACCGGCCCGCACATCCGGCCACTGCCGGAAGGTCTTGAGCGCCGATGCGCCGCGGGTACGATAATCCCGTACCAGGCGGCGCAGGAAACGCGCATCGGTCGTAGGAATACGGTTATGCGCATCGATATTGAGCTGCGTAAGCGCACTCACGTAAATCTTGTATTTCATCTCGCGTGGAATCGCGCCTGTAAGCCGTTCATTCAGGCCATGGATTCCCTCAACAATAATAGGCTGATGGGCTCCGACATGGATGGACTGATGACTGGTCCATTCCCGCTTGCCCGTCAGGAAATTATAGCGCGGCGTAACCACCGAATCACCGGACAGCAGCCGGACCAGGTGCTCATTGAAAAGGCGGACATCCACCGCCTCCAGCGCCTCGAAATCGTATTCCCCACGCTCATTCTTCGGTGTCTTTTCCCGATTGTTGAAATAATCATCGAGTGATATCGAAACCGGCCGCACACCGTTCACGCAAAGCTGGATGCGCAGGCGCTGGGCAAAGGAAGTCTTTCCGGAGGAAGACGGCCCCGCGATGAGAACCAGGCGGATATTGTCATGCGAAACGATATGGTCGGCAATCTCAGCGATTCTCTTTTCATGCAGCGCTTCCGAGATGCGAATAATGTCGCCGATCTCGCCATGCCGGTTGTACTGATTCAGATCGGTCACATAGTCGCAGCTGAGTATCTCCGCCCAGCGCTTGGACTCCGTAAAGATACCTGCAAGCTTCGGCTGCTTCTTCAGCGGCGGCACCTCATCGTATTTCGCACCAATCGGTGTCCGCAGCAGGACGCCGGCTCCA
Organism: uncultured Selenomonadaceae bacterium; assembly: GCA_964520975.1. Taxonomy (GTDB): domain Bacteria; phylum Bacillota; class Negativicutes; order Selenomonadales; family Selenomonadaceae; genus CAZFPA01. The sequence continues at coordinate 2,898 of CAZFPA010000025.1, forward strand.
TAGCTGTCGAGGGCAAATTTTCCCAGTTCCCCCGTCGTGGCGAGCATGGCACCATAAAGATAGTCATAATATTTCGCGCAGTAATAGATGCTGACCATTTCCTGCTCCAGCGCCGAAATAAGCCGGGCCTTCTCCGGATGGTTGACCGCCAAAAACATCTGCACCGCCTTTTCCCGTGGGAAGCTCTTCTTGAGGATTGGACGATCCTCCGCGACGATCTCCCGCATGTGCGCTGCAATGGCCGCAACAAAGGCTTCATCAACGACCCTTTCCCGGGTACGCTGTATCTCGCAATAAATACCATTACTGGCCGAAAAACGAACGATGACCTCGGCCTCCGGTTCTACTTCAAACACCGCCATAACGAGCAGAAAAATTACCGAGCGCCGGTAAATCCGCCGGCCGGTATCGGAGTCCATGCCAATAGGCTCGATGCTCTGGTACTTCCCTACCGGCATCTGCAGTCCCGCCACGATTCCATTGAGCTTGGCGGCCACGATCTTAGCCGGGTAATCCGGCTGCAGTTCCTGCATGACGGATGCCAGCGAAGCCGTCTCCGGGTATTCCTTTCCTGCATCCTTTGTTATGATCATAACGATCCCTCCCATAAAAAAACCCGAAAAAGCCGTCTTGCGACGCATGCTTTTCCGGGCTGTTCATTATTTGGCAAAAACCCACAAAACAATCTGATATGCCACAGCCCCCATAAAAGCCGTGCATGGAATCGTGAGTACCCAGGCCACAAGCATCTGCTGGGCTACACCCCAGCGGACAGCCCGAATACGCTTTGCTGCGCCTACACCCATGATAGAACCAGAAACCACGTGAGTCGTGCTGACCGGCAGGTGCAGCAGCGTGGCCGTAAAGATGACAATGGACGAGTTCAAATCCGCGGCAAACCCACTGATTGGCTCCAGCTTAAAGATCTTTCCGCCAATGGTCTTGATGATTTTCCAGCCACCAACAGCGGTACCGAATGCCATCGCTGTCGCTGCCAGTACCTTTACATAATCCGGTACCTCGAAGGCATCAATATAGCCGCCAGAAAGCAACGCGAGTGTAATGATACCCATCGATTTCTGCGCATCATTGGAACCGTGGGAAAACGCCATCATCGCTGCGGAAACAAGCTGCAGCTTTTTAAAGCGATGATTGAGCGACGATGGACTAAAACGGCCAAAAATCAAGAACAGCAGTGTCATAATCACGCCGCCGGTTGCAATACCAATGACCGGTGAAGCCACCAGGGACAGAACGATCTTACCAATCCCATAGAAATTGAGTCCGTCCGGACCGGTCGAAACCAGCATTGCACCAATGATACCACCGACCAGCGCATGGGATGAACTGCTCGGCAACGCCACATACCAGGTCAGCAGATTCCAGATAATTGCCCCAGACAAAGCCGCGATGATGATATGCTCATCGATATGGCCCGCTGACTTTACAATATCACTGCCGATAGTCTTCGCAACACCGGTACTGTACATCGCACCAGCAAAGTTCAGTATAGCAGCCATGATAATGGCCTCGCTCGGACGGATCGCCCGCGTCGATACCGATGTGGCAATAGCATTTGCCGTATCATGGAAGCCATTGATGAAGTCAAAAACAAGTGCTAATCCTATAACTGTAAAAATCAATAATTGAATCTCAGGCATATTTCATTACCACGCCTCTGATCATATCAGACACATCCTCACAATGATCCAATGTATCCTCCAGATATTCGAGAACATCCTTCCATTTGATGAGCTCGATAGGGTCCTTTACCTGATCGAACAGAAAGGCCACCTCATGACGGTAGACTCGATCGCCTTCACTTTCCAGCTTGCCGATCTTATGCGTTGCTGCCAGGATCTGTGCCTGGTTTTTCTTGATATCCTTGAGAAGAGAAAACGCCTTGATGATCTCCTCTGTACACTCAATGAGCAGTTTCGTGAGCAAAACCGCGCCTTCCTTCGGCTGCCCCGTACGATACATGACAATGCGCTGCAATGTCCCCTGCAAAAAATCCACTCCGTCATCCAGACCATTTGCCAACGCGTAGATATCCTCGCGATCGATTGGCGTAATAAATGTCTGGTTCAACTTATCAATGATTTTATCGTTCACAATATCGGCTTCGTGCTCCAGATCGATGATTTCCCGCATCTTCGCCTCTGCCTTACTGTAATCCACCATGACCTCATCCATCATTAAAGCGCCCTTGTAAAAAAAGCTCGCACTTTCAACGAATAAATCAAAGAACTCCGTATCTTTGCGCTTAAAATTGAACATAGCGTCCTCCCCGAACTGCATTTTTTGCTATATTTTTCTATATGTACAAATTTACTATAGCATTATTTCGCCAATTCCACAATATAATTTTACCTGATTTCCGCCAATTTAAAAAGCACAAAAAAGGAAAGGATTTTCGTCCGTTTAACGAATACCCTTTCCTCTGATTTGTTACATAATTACTTGTTTTCGACGAAATTCATGGCATTCAGCACCTTTTGTGCCATGCCCTTCATCTTCGCTGCCGGAACTGCACAAACGGCAATACGCACGCCGAGCTTGAGCGGTACGGCGAAAATCAGGTCATCGTGCAGCTTGTTGCAGACAGCCTTCGGATCACTGGAAGGAATCGAAAGGAAGAAGCCCGCCTTATACGGCAATGCCTTAAGGCCACAGCCCTGCGCTTCCTGCATGAAGATCGCCGCCCGGTCCCGGATCATCTGGTAGTAAGCGGCACGCTCCGCCTCAAACTGCTGCAGCAGTGCCTTATCCTGCTGAATCTGCGTAAGCACGGTCATTGCGCCACGATTGATATTCGACCAGGTAGCACGGCTCGTGAACTTGTTTACATTCGCGAATTCATCAATGACTTCCTTGCTGGAAGAAAGACCGATGATCGCGCCGGTACGCTGCCCATACATGGTATAGCCCTTGGACATGCTGAATGCAAACATTGTGAGGATATTCGCCGGCAGGTTGCCGAACTGTTTCATGAAACGGCGCGTCTCATTCTTCTCACCCGCATAATCGATATAAGCAATATCTACAAGGATACTGATTTTCTTTGTGCCGGATTTCGCCTGCGTCCTGCACACATCGAGCACCTGCTCCCAGTCATGCTCTGAAAGGCTGTAGCCCGTAGGATTATGTGCTGGTGTGTTGATGATGATGAGCAGGGAATCCTGTACCTTCAGGAGTTCCTCTACTTTATCCGTAAAAGAACGGATATTGAAATTCTGTGCTTCATCAAAAAGCGTATACGTCGCCAGCTTGCGGCCGGCTTCCTGACAAAGAACATTGTACGGGCCCCAGAACCAATCAGCGGTAAGCACCTGATCGCCCCGCTCGGAATAGTTTGCAATGGCATGATGGATGGCACCTGTGCCACCTGCGGTAGCCACCGAGGCATAGTAGCCTTCCGGCTTCTGATCCGCAAAGGTCAGGTCCACAACTGCGTCCAGATACCCCGGCAGACCCGAAATCGGTGCATAGGCAATGCAGTCACTGATCGGCAAAGCCCGGAATACCTTTTCCATTGTAGGAATACAGGCCAGCTTTTCTGCATCATCAAGAATTGCCCCAATCGTCGCATTCGTCACTTTGGCCGCGCCAAATTTCTTTGCTGCCTCATTCGCTGCGCCGCTCGCGCCAAAAATTGCATCGTTCAGCATCTTTCCCTGGGCATGAGATGCCGCCATTGTAGTCGTCATATCCAATATCCTCCTTAAACATTAAACACTCAATCAAAGTTCACCTATTATATTCTTGCTTTTCAGGATGTTTCCTGCCAAACAACTCATGTATACAAAATGCAGGAGGCCGCATTTGCGGCCTCCTGTGCTCCTCATTTCTGAGGGAAGAATTCATCATGAATCGCATTGACTGCCTCTTTGAGCTGTGCGCCCTTGATGAGACAGGAAATGCTGATTTCGGAAGTGCTGATGACATCGATATTGATACCAGCCTTCGAAAGCGCGCCAAACATGCGCGACGCAATACCCGGGTTGCCGAGCATACCCGCACCGACAATAGATACTTTCGCTACATCCTCTTCAATGAGCACGGCGATCGCGTTGAGCTGGTCCGCAACCGTATCAACGATTTTCTTGGCCTGGGAAAGATCATCGCTCGCTACGGTGAATACCATATCCGTGACATTCTTTTCAATGTTGCGGATGCTCTGCACAATCATATCGACATCGACATTTGCCTCAGCCAGTGCCGAGAAAATCGAATGCGCAATGCCCGGATTGTTCGGTACACCGAGAACAGCGATCTTGGCTACTTTATCATCATGCGCTACGCCCCGGATTACAAAATCTTTTTCTTCCATTGTATAAGCCTCCCTAATCATTGTTCCTGGTTTCGTCGTAAAAGTTGAACGTACATGGATAGGAATATTGAAGTACTTGCCCATCTCTACGGAACGCGGCTGCATTACGCCTGCGCCGAGCCGGGCCATCTCCAGCATCTCGTTATAGGTAATTTCCTTCATGCGGCGCGCGCCTTTGACGATGCGCGGATCAGCCGAATAGATACCATCGACATCGGTAAAGATCTCACAGCTGTCGGCCTTCAGTGCTCCGGCCAGTGCGACAGCCGAGGTATCCGAGCCGCCACGTCCCAGCGTGACCGGGTCGCCCTTTTCATCACAGCCCTGGAAGCCTGCGACAACGACGATCTTTCCCTTATCGAGCTCTTTATGAACACGTGCCGGCTTGATATCAATGATTTTCCCCTTGGTGTGCACGGAGTTCGTGCGCATGCCGACCATCGGCCCCGTCAGGGAAATCGCCTTCTGCCCCAGGGACTTGAAGGCCATGGTCAACAGAGCAATGGAAACCTGCTCACCTGTCGTCAGCAGCATATCCATTTCCCGGGTATACTGATACGGATTCTTTGTTACGCCCTTGGCAAGCTCGATGAGCTCGTCCGTCGTATCTCCCATTGCCGATACAACCATAACAATCTGGTCTCCCGGCTTCTTTTCATCCAGAATCCGTTTTGCGACGGCCATAATCTTCTCAGTACTGCCAACTGAAGAACCGCCAAATTTTTTTACAATCAGAGCCATGATTCTCCCCCTAAACTCAAATAGCAAATGTTTCGCGGAATTTCGCCCAAGCGGTACATTTTCCTTCTGCAAAAGACATTTGTTACAAAATTATTTTAAATAAGCTCAATTAGGTTATATTATACAAGAATTTCATGTCTACGTCTATACAAAATAACAAATTAATAATGTAAAGATAGATATGGACATTTAGGGCCGGATATGGTAAATTGAATACGATGAATTAAATATTTGGCCTTTAAATTGACCCTGTGAGGTTAAAAAGGCAGCTATTGCACGCATTGTAATAACGCCTTTCTAATCTCTTGCCCTTTGGGCAGGAGATTTTTTCATGCCAAATGGAAACGATAAGGAGAGATTTCTATGAATGAACGTTCGATTCCGGTTGACAAACGCCTCCCGCTTCTGGAGACAATTCCCCTGAGCCTGCAGCATCTCTTTGCGATGTTCGGCTCCACCGTGCTGGTACCTATCCTCTTTAAAGTGAATCCGGCCACCATCCTGCTTTTCAATGGCATCGGTACGATTCTTTACCTCTTTATATGCAGAGGAAAGATTCCGGCCTATCTCGGCTCGAGCTTTGCTTTCCTCTCTCCGGTCTTCCTTGTACTTGCTCAGTACAGCTACGAAGCGGCACTCGGCGGCTTCATCGTAGTCGGTGTAGTCTTCTGCATCGTCGGACTCATTGTACGTGCCATCGGCACAAGCTGGATCGATGTGATTTTCCCGCCGGCGGCAATGGGCGCCATCGTCGCGGTCATCGGACTTGAACTCATGCCGACAGCAGCCGGCATGGCCGGTCTTACAGCAGAAACGCCGGATTCCACGACCATCATGGTATCCGTACTCACCCTGGCCATCACGGTATTTGCCTCCGTCGCCTTCCGCGGCTTTCTGTCCATCATCCCTATCCTGCTTGGTGTCGTCGGCGGCTATATCATCGCCTGCTTCGCGGGTCTCGTCGATTGGAGCATCGTCGCAAAGGCTCCCTGGTTTGCACTTCCTACTATATATACACCGACCTTCGATCTGGGCGCTATCCTCATCATCCTGCCGGCTGCTCTGGTCGTCATCGCCGAGCATATCGGCCATCTGATTGTAACCGGCAATATCGTCGGCAGTGACCTCACCAAGGACCCGGGTCTTGACCGTTCCATCTTCGGCAACGGGCTCTCAACCATCATCTCCGGCTTTTTCGGTTCAACACCGAATACTACCTACGGTGAAAATATCGGTGTACTGGCCATCACCAAGGTCTACAGCACCTGGGTCATCGGCGGAGCGGCAATCTTCGCCATTCTTCTCTCCTGCTTCGGCAAACTTGCCGCGGCCATCCAGAGCATTCCGACACCGGTCATGGGCGGTGTATCCATGCTGCTGTTCGGCGTCATTGCCGCTTCCGGCATCCGCATCCTCGTAGAAGGAAAAGTGGACTACAATAAACCGACCAATCTGCTGCTCACCTCTATCGTCATGGGGCTTGGCGTCAGCACGGCCAGCATTACGATCGGGACCGTCACCCTCAAGGGCATGGCACTCGCAACAGTCGTAGCCATTATCCTGAGCCTGGCCTTCCGCATCGTTGCGCATCTGCGCCGGGAAACGGATCAGGCATGATACAGCATCGGATTCCAGAAGCTCTGGCGGCAATGTCCGCCAGAGCTTTTTTGCAAAAATACACCGGCGTGTCCCTGAACCTCTGGCGCAAGATCAAGCAGTCCGAAAGCTTCCGCCTCAATGGCGTCCTGGTCAATCCTGCCTTGACCGAGGTACACCCGGGAGATGTCATTTCCTACGAACTCATAGAGCACTCCCGCCTGGAGCCAATGGCACTCCCGCTGGATATCCGCTATGAGGATGACGCACTGCTCATCGTGAACAAACCCGCCGGCCAGCTCGTCCACCCGTCCCAAAAGGGGCACACGGCCACACTCGCCAATGCGGTTCTCTTCTATTATAAAGAGACACAGCAGCCCTGGTCCTTCCATCCCGTACACCGGCTGGACCGTCAGACCTCAGGACTCGTGCTCATCGCCAAGCAGCCGCAGATGCAGCATCTGCTCTCCACGAAGAACGGGCAGCTTTTCCACCGTAGCTACCTGGCTCTCATCGAAGGCCGGCTCACACCGCCGGCTGGACAAATCGATGCGCCGATTGCACGCAAACCTGGCAGCATCATCGAGCGTATGGTATCCCCCGCCGGAAGCCCGGCGCTTACCTATTATCGCACCATCGCAGCCGATGAGCGCTATTCACTGCTCGAGCTCACACTGGCGACCGGGCGCACCCATCAGATCCGGGTACACCTCGCCAGCCTGGGGCATCCGCTGCTCGGTGATGACCTCTATGGAGGCACCCAGGAGCTCATTGCCCGTCAGGCACTGCATTCCTGGAAAATCGAATGCAAGCACCCGTCAAACAATAGAAACATTTCCGTAAATGCAGAATTGCCCGACGATATGCACAGTATTTCAACGCATTTGAACAAAATTCCATTATAATTCACTCAGATTAGCTATTATTAACAATTATTTGCTGATTTCGTGAAAACTTTATGCTAAAGTAATATTTCTATGGTATAATGATGGCAGGCCAGACATATTTTATTATACGGGGGGTTGTATTAATGCCATTAGTTACAACAAAAGAAATGTTCAAAAAAGCCTATGAGGGCGGCTATGCCATTGGCGCCTTCAACGTCAACAACATGGAAATCATCCAGGGGATCACAGAAGCAGCCAAAGAAGATAACGCACCGCTTATCCTGCAGGTATCCGCTGGCGCCAGAAAATACGCTAAGCATGCTTACCTTGTAAAGCTCGTAGAGGCTGCTCTCGTCGACACGGATCTGCCGATCGCACTCCATCTCGATCATGGTGCGGATTTTGATATCTGCAAATCCTGCATCGATGGTGGTTTCAGCTCGGTTATGATCGACGGCTCGAAGCACAGCTTCGAGGATAACATCGCTCTGACGAAGCGCGTTGTTGAATACGCACATGCGCATGGCGTTGTTGTTGAAGGTGAGCTCGGTAAGCTCGCTGGCATCGAGGACGATGTACATGTAAAGGCCGAAGACGCATCCTATACGCGTCCGGATGAGGTCGAGGAATTCGTCAAGAGAACCGGCGTAGATTCCCTCGCTATTGCTATCGGCACAAGCCATGGTGCTTTCAAATTCAAGCCGGAGCAGTGCACGCGCAATGCTGACGGTATCCTCGTACCGCCAGAGCTTCGTTTCGACATCCTTGCCGAAATTGAAAAACGCCTGCCGAACTTCCCGATTGTTCTGCATGGTGCATCCTCCGTTATCCCGAAATATGTAAAGATCATCAACGAGAACGGCGGCAATCTTGCTGACGCTGTAGGCATTCCTGAAGAACAGCTCCGCAAAGCTGCAAAATCCGCAGTCTGCAAGATCAACATTGACTCTGACCTTCGCCTGGCACTGACTGCCGGCATCCGTGAGTACATGACGGCACATCCGGATCATTTCGACCCGCGCCAGTACCTCACTCCGGCCAGAGCTTATATCAAGGAGCTCGTAAAGCACAAGATCGATACAGTTCTTGGCTGCAACGGCAAAGCCTGAGACGTCGTAAAAAAAGATACATGAAAACGAAAAAGGCCTTGGAGTCGATATGACTCCAGGGCCTTTTCGTTCCCCTTTTTCCTCACGGTCTTCCAAATTGTCCCTGAATAAAAATATTCTGATTCACTTTATCTATTGAAAATGTCATGAATATTAACTATGATAAAAACATATTCATTTTTCAACAACTAAAATATATAAAGGAGACGTATTATTTTGGATAAGATGAGTAAGGAAGCGTTAACCGTCAAACGGGCCGAACAGGCTCTTGACCGGAAGCGCCGCACACTTGGCCTGTTCGGCGGCCCGGTGCTGGCAGTGCTTGTATTCATGACCCCGATTGCCGGACTGACATTAGCGGCACATAAACTACTGGCCATTATGGTACTGGTCGCGCTGTGGTGGATCACGGAGCCCGTACCGATCCCGGTAACCTCGCTGATTGGACCGACCCTGTCCGTCGTGACCGGGGTTGTCCCGGCAGGTACAGCATTCGCGGCCTTTGCAAATCCGATGATTTTTCTCTTCATGGGCGGTTTCATCCTGGCCAAGGCAATGATGACGCACGGCCTGGATAAACGCTTCGCCTACTGGCTGCTTTCGCGTCCCTGGGTCGGCTCGAATCCCAGGCGCATCTTCCTGGCGGTCGGACTGGCAGCGGCACTGTGCTCCGGCTGGGTCAGCAATACCGCGACAGCGGCAATGATGTTTCCGATCTGCCTGGGGCTGCTGACCTCAATCAAGGAGATGTTCGCCGCGAACGGCCGCGAAATTGATCTGCACGAGTATAAGTACGCGACCGGCCTCATGCTGATGACGGCCTATGCCTGCTCGATTGGTGGCGTCCTGACCCCGATCGGCACGCCGCCGAACCTTATCATGCTGGGATTCCTCGATCAGATGTGCGATATCCATGTCTCCTTCTTCAAATGGATGACCTGGGGTTTCATTGCCATGATATTGTATTTCATCATTACCTACCTCGTCCTGTCACATATGTTCCCGGCTGACGTCGAGAGCATCGACGGCGCTGAACAGTTCATAAAAGGCAAGCTCCGCGAGCTTGGCAGCTGGAACCGCGCCCAGAAAAATACGCTGCTCTGCTTCATCATCGCCGTTATTCTCTGGGTCGCCCCGGGCTTCCTGTCGATCAGTTTTGGCGAGTCCAGCTCCGTCCTCAAGATGTATAACCTGCTGTTTCCGGAGGCCATCGCGGCTATGGCCGGCGCCCTGATCCTGTTCGTCCTGCCGGTTAATTTTGCCAAACGCCAGTTTACCCTGAAATGGTCCGAAGCCATGGAAGGGATTGAGTGGGGCACGCTGATCCTGTTTGGCGGCGGCCTCGCGATGGGCAGCATGATGTATAAGACCGGGCTCTCGCAGTGGGTTGGCGATCTCATTGTCAGCTCGATGGGCGGAACTCCGAGTCAGGTCGGCATGGTTGCCATTTTCTCCGTCATGGCACTGCTGCTCTCTGAGCTTACGAGCCATACGGCGTCTACCAATATGATCGGGCCGCTCGCCATCACGGCGACAGTCTCGGCCGGCATCAGTCCGATTCCGGTTGCCGTTGGTATTGCACTTTCCGCATCCCTCGGCTTCATGCTGCCGATATCAACGCCACCGAATGCTATCGTCTATGCCTCCGGCTATATCCCGATGACCAAGATGATCCGTACCGGCGTTATCATCGACTTTGTCGGCATCGCCTGCATCACGATCCCCCTGGTCATCTATTTCGTCAGCTGGATGGTCGCCTGACTTTCCCTGGTACAGTGTCCACAAAACAACCGGGCAAGGAATTCGCCTAAGTATTTCGTGAACGCTGTGCCAGCAACAGAAAAGGCAGCTGCTGAAGCATTACGCTCCGGCAACTGCCTTTTTCTATCATTTCAGGGCCGGCTGAAGGAATTCCTCTAAATCGCTTTCGCTCATGCCGCCCACAGCCTTTGCGATGATATTACCATCCTTATCCACCAGGATGGATACCGGAATGGCACTGAGCCCATAGGCATTGCCCAAAAGCTGATTATCACCAGTATAGAAGGACATACTGAAGCCGGAACGCTGCACGAAAGCCTTGGCATCCCCTGGCTCCTCATCCACAGAAATAGCGGCAAAATTGATCCGATCTCCGTATTTCTGCGCCAGACTGTCAATATTCGGCATCTCATTCACACAAGGTCCGCACCAGGATGCCCAGAAATTGATGTACAGCGGCTTGTCCGTGTACAGCTCCCTGATGCTGGTCTGCTGCCCATCAAAGCGGGTAAGGACCGCATCTGTCGCCGTCCCCTGGGAAGAAGAGGACACCGCCTCCGAGGATGCCTTGCTCTGGCTGATACAGCCTGTAAGCGTGACAGCCAATACCATGACCAGCAAAAGAATGTTGAATTTTTTCATAAATGTTTCGCCTCCAATATTTGGTTTGATTGATTTTTCGACTGACGAAAATGAATTGCCTGCACGGGACATATCTCGCGGCACTCCCCACAGGAAATGCACTCCCGGTCCCCGGCCAGCTTTACGTCCATACCGCAGAACTGACTGCAGCGACCGCAATGGGTACAGCGATGGGAATCCACCGCGATGCCCAATACCGCGCTGCGGTTGAACAGGCCATACCATGCACCCAGCGGACACAGAAATCGGCAGAATGGCCGATAGATGAATACCATTGCCAGCAGAAACAGCCCCAGCAAAACGAACTTCCAGGCCGTCAGCCATCCGGCCGCAGCCGCCAGGGACGCATTCATCGTGAGCAGCGGCACGGAAGCCTCCAGCGTTCCTGCCGGACATACATACTTGCAGAACAACGGCTCCCCCACCCCGGTAAAGACAAAAAGCAGCAGGGGAAGAAGAAGGATGAGCAGAACTCCCCACAGATACTTCAGCTGACTCAGCCGGACACTCCACTGCCCTTTCCGCAGCTTCGGCCCCGGCAGCCGAAAAAACAGCTCCTGGATCAGTCCGAACGGACAAAGCCAGCCGCAGATCATGCGGCCAAACAGAATACCCATGAGCACCAGGCAGCCCAGGACATAAAAGGGAACACGCAGCACAGTGCCGCTCAGCGCACTCTGCAGTGCTCCCAGTGGACAGGCCCCCAAAGCCCCCGGGCAGGAATAGCAGTTCAGACCCGGTAGGCAGAGTGCCTTGCTGCCGCCCTGATAAATTGTTCCCTGCATAAACCCCGGCAGATTCGCATTGCTCAAAAAAGCCGCACTGAATTGCCAGAGCCTGCGCCTAGCCAATGCCAATGCATTCCAGACAAATCCGGGAGGCCTTCTGCCATACCCGCCCGGCATCGCCCTGCCAGATGCCTGCCACCAATAGCAGCAGCGCAGCAGCGAAAATATACCTTCGCATGGATGCCCTCCTTTCTGAAATGTCATTTATAAAAGTATAGCATACCGCACGCTATCAAAAAAGTCCTATTTTTTTACTATGAAATTACGCAGCGCGGCTCCATTCAAATAGTTGCAGAGCCGCCCCTGATACTGGCCGTTCTCCTCCATGGTCTGCAGAATGGAATCACGGATCTTCCACCAGCCGGTGTGCCAGTTGCTGAACAGGGTATTGGCCTCCGGAGCCCGCCCGATGAGGCGCTGCAGGACGATATCCGGTGCCAGATGCTCAAGAAAAAGAATGACCCTCGCCTCATACTCCTCACGCGAAATGAGTTCCAGACTGCCAGCCTCATACTGGCGTGCCATTTCCGTTCCCTTCACGATATAGAGCGCGTGCAGCTTCACCTGATCCACCCGGAGCGCCGAAAGCACCTTCGCATCCTCAAGGACATCGGTACGGTCATCGCCAGGGAGATTCAGGATGAGATGCGCACAGCTCTGCAGGCCGTGCGCCCGGATACGCAGCACAGCATCGATGAATTCCCCCAGCGTATGTCCGCGGCGGATGGTCTGCAGCGCATGATAGTTCACGCTCTGCAGGCCAAGCTCTACGCAGATATCGATGCCGCGCCGCTGCCCGATTTCCGCCAGAGCATCAAGATATGCATCGCTTACACAGTCCGGCCGCGTCGCAATATAGACCGCAACCGTATCATCCGCGGCCGCCGCTTCCTCAACATAGGACTGTAAACGTTCCAGCGGCAGATAGGTATTACTGAAATTCTGCAGATACGGAATAAACTTCTTCGCCTTATATTTTGGAATGATATGCGCGCGGTTCGCCGCCAGCTGCTCCGTTACTGTCATATCTGCCGGCAGATTCTCATAGCCGGCGCCAATGGCGCCGCAAAAGGTACAGCCACCGCTGCCGCAGGTCCCGTCCCTGTTTGGGCAGGTGACCGGCAGGCCCACCGGCAGCTTATAGACCTTTTCCCCATACCGCGTCTTCAAATAATCCGAAAATGTATTATATACCATGAACTGTTTCTTCTCCTAACTCAATTTCCTGACAATGAACATCCGGTGCCGTAAAATCAAAAAGCAGTACCTGCCGCCCGGGTAATATCCTGGCTGCCGCAGCAGCAAGAACCTGCCAGTCGAATACCTCGATATGGTACTTCCCGCGAAGTTCCCGCCAATTGGTAAAGATAAATCCCGGCAGATACTGCTGTACCCGGCTGCCGCGCCAAAACGCCGCCGTCTGCGGCTGATATTTTTCCCGGTTCCACTGCAGGGACTCCGGTCGGATGCGCCCGCCATCCGCCAGCAGCGCATCCAGGCGGAGCAGATTGTCCAGCAATGCCGTCGGAGCCCCGTACGTTGTTATACAAAAATCCGCTAAATAGGCATAAAGCTGCTTCGTCGCATGCCCCCGGCGATGATAGCCCTTTCCCTCCCAGTATTCCGTAAAGCGCTGATAAAACCGAAAGGCATCCCCCGCCTCAGCCTGGCGAATAAAATAGGCGGCTGTCCGCCGACAGCGGCCGGCATTATAATACAATTCAAACACCATTTCAAAGCTCTTAAGCCAGCGAACTTCCCCATAGGAAAGCCAGCGGGAGGACAATACCTCATACGGCGCTGAATCCATATACTGATAACCGCCCGGCATTACCTGCTGCATCATCGCGGCGCCCTTCAGAAACTTCAGGAAGCCCAGCTGCAGCATATCCGGCTGCAAGGCATACACCTCGTTGAAGGAACGGGCAAAGGAAGCCATGCCCTCTTCCGGCAGACCGATGATAAGATCGACATGCAGATGCATATTGTGAAAGCTCAACAGGCGGGTAATATTGCCAGCAATACGGTCCCAGTGATTGACACGGCTGACCCGGGCCAGCGTGCGGGGATTTGTCGACTGAATGCCGATTTCAAGCTGGACCCGGCCGCGCGGCATCTGTGCCAGCACCGCCAGCACCTCATCATCCAGATAATCGACAGCGATCTCAAAATGAAAATTGGTCCGGCAATCCTGCTGCAGCAGGAACTGCAGAATAGGAAGAAAATGCTGCTTATTCGCATTGAAGGTACGGTCAACAAATTTTACCTGCCGCACATCCTGGCGGATGAAAAAGGCCAGCTCGGCAAATACCCGCTCCAGCGGCAAGACGCGCACGCCACGGGTGGCACAGGAAAGACAGTAGGCACAGGAAAACGGGCAGCCGCGCGAGGTCTCATAATAGAGAATCCGCTCCCGCAGCGCCGGCATCTCCTCCGCCTGATAGGCGAACGGAATCCGATCCGCCTCAGCCACCGTCACCGCCTGTCCTGGCTCCACCTGTCCATCCTGACGCCGCCAGGCAACCCCGGGAATATCCGCAGCCGCGGCCCGACGCCCGGCTTCCAGTATACGCGGCAGGAGGCAGCGAACCGCTTCCTCCCCTTCGCCGCGCAGTACAAAATCCACCTGAGGGAATTCCGCCATAAAGGCTTCTGTCTCATAGGATACCTCCGGACCGCCACAGAGCACCACGGTGTCCGGCAACACCCGCGCCAGCAGGGGCAGCAGTCGGCGAACCAGCTCAATATTCCATATATAGCAGGCAATCCCCAGCACAGCCGGCTGCCGCTCATAGATTTCGCCGAGGATTTCGAGCAGCTGGTTATTGATCGTCAGCTCCAGGATCTCCGTCCTGGCGACAGGCCGGCAGGCCTCCCGCAGATAGCGCACCGCCAGCGAGGTATGCGTATATTTCGCATTCAAAGCCAGCCAGACAATTTTCCCTTTCGATTCCAATATCTCAACTCCATTTCTTTTACTGCTTTTATTATAACGCCATTGTTCAAGATTCCGCAAAGC
>CAZFPA010000025.1:17873-26248 GCA_964520975.1 uncultured Selenomonadaceae bacterium
GAATCCTTCCAATCCGCGTTTCTGTCTTCTGCGGGTTTCCCTAAGCTATTCTTATTATTTCCTCCTATTTATTCTGATTTATGTTATACTTAGGATATCAAAGCATACAAAGGAGCGTGTTACTATGTTTACGCAAAATTTTTTCCCGGCATCATCGGCCGCGATAAAAAAGGCAACGATTCCTGCACGGGAAGACATCCCGCTTGAGGAACAATGGCATATCCAGGATATCTATGCGAGCCAGGCAGACTGGGAACGTGCCCGTGACAGCCTGCCGGCAAAATGCAGCCAGCTTGCCGCCTTTCAGGGCAGGCTGAGCGATCCGGCAGAATTGCTGGCCTGCCTCACCTTGTCCGAGGAAATTGATCTGCTGCTCCTTAAAGTATACTGTTATGCGCATCTCCAGCAGGACAGCGATACGGGGAATACTACCTACCAAGAAATGTTTGGCTCCGTGCTGCCACTGTCCGATCAGGCCAGCATGGCCGCCGCCTTCATCGTGCCTGAATTATTGACACTGCCAGAAGAGACGCTCTCTGCCATGCCCCATGCCCTGCCCGGTCTGAAGCCCTACGACTTTTTCATTCGCAAGCTCCTGCGGCAGAAAAAGCACGTTCTGCCGGCTGATAAGGAAACCCTGCTCGCCGCTACAGGAAGCATCTGCCAAAGCGCCTCGCTGGCCTATACCACAATGGTCAATGCCGACCTCCAATTCCCCGATATTCCACAGGCAGATGGCAGTGCACTGCCGCTCTCCGAAAGCCGCTATTCCAAATATATCACGTCCAAGAACCGCCATCTGCGGCAGGAATCCTTTCACCATCTTTTTACAACGTATCTCGGCTTTCGCAATACATTTACCTCGCTCTACACCTCGTCCATCAAAGCCAGCCAGTTCATGGCGGACACCCATAACTATCCCTCGATGATTGCCGCCGCGCTGGAACCGGAAAACATTCCGCTCGCCGTCTATGATACCACCATCGAAACCACCAGAGCCCACCTGCCACTGCTGCACCGCTATACTGCACTCAAGCAGCGTCTGCTGGAAGTAGATGAACTCCACATGTACGATCTCTATGTGCCTATTGTTCAGGATCTGCAGCGCACCTTTCCCTATGCGGAGGGTTGTCAGCTGATCAAGCAGGCACTGCATCCGCTGGGCACCGCCTATCTGACAGACATGCAGCAGGGCATCGACAGCGGCTGGATTGATTACCATGAAAACCGCGGCAAGCGCAACGGTGCTTATTCAAGGGGAATCTATGGCATCCACCCATTTGTCCTCACGAGCTATGATGAGCAGTACAACGCTGTAACAACACTGGCCCATGAGCTCGGCCATGCTATGCACAGCTTCTACAGTGACCGCAAACAGCCCTTTGTCACATCCAACTATTCGCTCTTCTGTGCCGAAGTTGCATCTACCACCAATGAAAACCTGCTGCTGGAATACATGCTGGAGCACGCGTCCTCCAAAGAAGAAAAGCTTTATTTCCTGAATCAATACCTGGAACAGATAAGAGCCACGGTTTATCGGCAAACCTTTTTCGCTGAATTCGAAAAAACCACCCATGCCATGATAGAGAAACAGGTACCGCTGACTGCTGATGTGCTGGAAGAGCTTTGGATGAAGCTCAATCGTGCATATTATGGTCCGGATATCATCATAGATGATGAGCTTCGCGCCGAATGGTCCCGCATTCCCCACTTTTATATGCCGTTTTACGTCTATCAGTACGCAACCGGCTACGCGGCTGCCGTGACACTCTCACACAAGCTGCGTACCCAGGGCGAAGCTGCCCGCAAAGATTATCTCGCCTACCTCGCCAGCGGCGGCAGCGACGACCCGATTGCACTGTTGCAAAAAGCCGGTGTCGACATGACCTGCGATGCTCCGCTGAAGATTACCTTCCAAAAATTTGCCTCCTGCCTGGACGAATTGGAAGCCATCACAAAATAATCGCAAATAATTTGAGCTGTCAAGGGAAAACACTTGCATTCCATCCCTGATTTATGATAGAATATTTGTATTGTGTATGGGGATTATGAATTTCCTATGCTTTTAAGGAGGTGTGCTACATGGCAAATGTATGCGAAATCTGCGCAAAAGGTGAAGTTGCTGGTATGAATGTCAGCCATTCCCATTTGAAGACAAAACGCACTTGGAAACCTAATATCCAGCGTGTTCGTGCTGTTGTAAACGGTGAGGTAAAACGTGTTAACGTCTGCACCCGCTGCCTGCGTTCTGGTAAGGTTGAACGTGCTCTCTGATTTGCGCAAATAATATCAGAAGATGATATATCATAAAATAAGCCGCTTAATTTCTTAAGCGGCTTATTTTATTGCAGTGAAAAGGCTCCCTAACGGGAGCCCTTTTTCTTTAGGATTCTGCTCTTACCCGCCGCATGGTTCTGGCGGCATCGCGCAGCGCTATGAGCTCCGCTGCATCAAACTGATATTTTTCGCCACAGAACTGACAGCCTACCTCGGCCTTTCCATCCTGTACCAATGCATCCAGATCCTTTTCCCCCAGGCTCATCAAAACCTCTTCGATGCGTGCCTTGGAGCACTGACAGCGAAAAGCCAGGTCTGTCTCGGTCAGATACCGGATAGAAAAGCCCCTCAGCAGCTCCGCGATGATTCCCCTGGCATCCAGGCCATCCGCCACCATAGCGGATACAGGCCGCACCTGCGCGAGATTCTTTTCCAAACGGTCCAATACCGCATCATCGGCATCCGGCAGAGGCTGGATGAAGAACCCGCCGGCCGCCAGGGCCTTGAGTTCCTTGCCGACCAATACGCCCAGGCCTACGCTGGACGGTGTCTGTTCTGACACGTAGAGATACTCGGTGATATCCTCCGCAATCTCCCCCGTGACAATTTCCGAGCTGCCGGTCACCGGTTCCTTTAAGCCCGTAAAACGGGTCACGGACAGCAGCCCGTGTCCGATACCATCTCCCACAGCAAGCTTGCCCTGTGCGTTCAGCGGCAGCTCTACCTGAGGATGCATGACATACCCGCGCACAAAGCCCTCCGGGCTGGCATCTGCCGCTACCGTTCCGAGCGGCCCGTCCCCATTGAATTTTACCGTCAGGCATTCCTTATTTTTAAGGTTGGCCGCCATGAGCAGCGCCCCCGTCATCGTACGGCCAAGCGCTGCAGCAGCCACCGGATAGCAGGCATGACGGCGAATTCCCTCATTGACCAGCCCGGTAGTGACAGCAGCATAGACCCGTACGCCCTCCGCTGTCGCCTTCACTAAATGATCTTTCATATATTCCTCCTGGTTCACGCTGCCTTGAGCGCAGCAATCCGGTCCCGGGCTGTCTCAAGCTGGCTTTCATATTCCGGCTCGATCGGCGCCTTGGAGACAAAGAGCTCATAGGCCGCTATGGCCTCAGCCTTTTCACCGGCCAGTTCACAGGCATACGCCTTGTTGAAATACGCCCGGTAATACTGCGGCTGCAGGCGGATGACGCGGTCATAATCGGCAATGGCCTTGGCATATTCCTTATTCTTGGCATAGACAGCCGCCCGGTTATAGTACCCGTCCACATAGTGATCATCGATGCCGACGACCCGACTGTAATCCGATATTGCGCGGCTGTATTTCCCCTGCTGCGCGTAGACCATGGCCCGGTTGAAGAATGCGTCGATATGCATCGTGTTCAGATCCGTTGTCCGGGTATAATCCAGGATGGCCTTCTCATACTGCTTCAGGCTGCTGTAGGCATTGGCCCGATTGTAGTAAGCATCCGCATACTGCGGGTCCAGCACGATAGCCTGACTGAAATCCGCGATGGCCTTTTCATATTCGCCCTTGCCCATATAGGCATTGCCGCGGTTATTATATGCATCCGCATACTGCGGCTGCAGCGCAATAGCCTTGTCATAGGCCGCGATTGCGCCATCAAAGTCCTTCTGCAGGGACAACAGGCTTCCCTGTTCCCACCATTCTGCAGCGGTCTGTGGCGCCGGCGCCGCCAGGGCAGCTGGTGGGAACAGGGTGAGTGCTCCGGCCAGCGTACCGGCCGCCAGGGCCGACAACAGCACAGATGTCATTTTTTTCCACATCGTATCTTTTTTCATAGGTACCTCTCCTTAGCAGTGCTTGTGTTCGTTCCGGTCCAGGCGCATCAGCACCTCATCCGTCTGGATATCGATGATGCGGATCTCCGTATCATCGAGCACAGCCACTGTCTGGCGCTTATCTGCACGATTGGAAAGTGCCGGCGAGCCCGGGTTCAGGAATATCGTCTGTCCGCGGCGTTCCAATACATTGGTATGGATATGTCCGCTGATGAAAAGATCCGCCCGAAGATGACCGGCCATCGCATCCTTTTCCGCATCACGCATGACCTTGTGACCATGCGTTGCCACAATGCGGAAACCATCGATCATCGCGTATACATAGGGAGACTCGACCGGAAGCTCGAGTACCATTGCATCGACCTCTGAATCACAATTTCCCTTGGCGATGAGCACCGGTACCGGGCAATTGTTGATCCGGGCCGCCAGTCCCGCCGGGTTATAGTCCTCGAGCATAGGATTTCTCGGCCCATGATAGAGCACATCACCCGCATGAATGATGAGATCCGCATCCTTAAAATACTTATCGTAAGCCAGCGCCCAGTGCATTTCGCACCCATGGGTATCGCTGATAATTCCAACCTTCATTTCACAGCACTCCCTGTCAACCGATATTTTTCAGGAGATTTGCCATTTCCATTGCCGCCATCGCGCCGTCAGCACCCTTGTTGCCAGCCTTCGTGCCCGCCCGCTCGATTGCCTGTTCGATATTTTCGGTCGTAACGACCCCAAAGATGGTCGGAACCCCGGTCGACATGCCGACCTGAGCTACCCCCTTGGAAACCTCGTTGCAGACATAATCGTAATGGCTCGTCGAACCGCGGATCACCGCACCCAGGCAGATGACTGCGTCGTATTTGCCGCTCTCCGCCATTTTCTTGGCTGCCAGCGGGATCTCGAAAGCGCCCGGAACCCAGGCTGCATCAACGTCCTCATCCTTAGCACCATGCCGGTGCAGCGTATCGAGTGCGCCGCCTAAAAGCTTTGTGGTGATGAATTCGTTGAACCGCGCTACTACAATGCCAAATTTCAGCCCTTCCGCTGTTAAATTACCTTCTAAAATATTTGCCATGATCGATATCCTCCTCTTATTCTTCCTCTAAAATATGGCCCATCTTGACCTTTTTGACCTTCATATAGCGGCGGTTGAATTTATTGGCCTTAATCTCCAAGGGTACTCTTTCGACAATCTCAAGGCCATATCCTTCCAGCCCCGCCCGCTTGGCCGGATTATTTGTGAGCAGCCGGATGCTCGTGAGCCCGAGATCCGAAAGGATCTGTGCCCCGATGCCATAATCGCGCAGATCCGGTGCAAAGCCCAGCAGCACATTGGCTTCCACTGTATCCTTGCCATCATCCTGCAGTGCATAGGCGCGCATCTTGTTGGCAAGACCAATGCCACGTCCCTCCTGGCGCATGTAGAGCACAACACCTTCCCCGGCAGCCTCGATCCGCTTCAGGGCCAGCGCCAGCTGATCCCCGCAATCGCAGCGCAGGGAACCAAGGGCATCGCCCGTCAGGCATTCGGAATGCACCCGTACCAGCACATCCTTTTTCCCTTTCACATCGCCCTTCACAACAGCCAGATGGCACTTTCCATCGAGCAGGCTCTCATAGGCGTGGATACGAAAATGACCGTATTTGCTGGGGAAATCCGCCTCAGCGGCTTTCTTGATGAAGGACTCTGTCCGCTTGCGATACTCGATGAGGGATTTTACCGTTATCATTTTCAGGCCATGCTTTTCCGCGAACTTCAAAAGCTGCGGCGTACGCATCATGTGCCCGTCCTCATCCATGATCTCACAGCAGAGGCCCGCCGGATAGAACCCGGCCAGCCGGGCGAGATCTGTCGTCGTTTCCGTATGACCCGTGCGCCGCAGCACGCCGCCCTCAACAGAACGCAGCGGGAATATATGGCCCGGGCGCCGCAGGCTCGACGGCTTCGCAGCCGGGTCGATGATGGTCTTTACGGTCTGGCAGCGCTCAAAGGCAGAAATACCTGTCTCCGTGTCAAACGCATCTACAGAAACCGTAAAGGCCGTCTCATGATTATCCGTGTTATTTTCGACCATCTGGCCAATGCCCAGTTCCTCCAGGCGCTTGCCCTCGATCGGCATGCAGATGAGCCCCTTGGCATAGGTGGCCATGAAATTGATCTGCTCCGGTGTCACCGTCTCCGCCGCAACAATGATATCGCCTTCATTTTCTCTATCTTCATCATCTACAACCACCAGCATTTTTCCCTGGCGGATATCTTCAATTGCATCTTCTACTTTGGCAAATCCCATAATCAAAACCCCTTTTCTCCTGATGGTCTAAAAACCGTATTTTGCTAAAAAATCGCGGCTGATGCCGCCTGTTGGTGTGTCCTCCGCCGCTGCCGGCTGCAGCAGGAAGCGTTCGACGTATTTCCCCACAACATCATTTTCAATATTGATGGGATCCCCCGCCTTTTTATCCCGCAGGTTCGTCACCTGCCGGGTATGCGGGATCAACGATACACTGAACCAGCTGTCCGCCACTGCCGCAACCGTCAGACTGATGCCATCGAGGGCCACAGAGCCCTTCTCGACGATATAGCGCAGCAGCGCAGGCGGCGCCTCAATCTTCATGAGCAGGGCATTTCCTTCCTCCGCAAAAGAAAGAATGGTGCCCGTACCATCGATATGGCCGCTCACGATATGACCGCCCAGACGGCTTGCCAGGGTAAGCGCCCGCTCGAGGTTCACCGCACTGCCCTGCCGCAGGCTCGCGAACGAGGTGCGCCGGATGGTCTCCGGCATGACATCAGCCTGAAAGCCCTGCCGGTCGAAGGCCGTCACCGTAAGGCAGATGCCGTTGACCGCAATACTGTCGCCGGTCTGGAGCCCCTCGAGCACTCTGCCGGCAGCCACCGCAAGCCGGCCGCCGCCCATCGAACGCACGGTGCCAAGCTCCTCTACGATTCCTGTAAACAAATCTGTCACCTCATTTTTTCACGGAGCCGGTGACGAGGATATCCCCAGCCAACAGCTCTACTGCCGTATTTTCCAAAACCACCGCATCCGCCAGTGCCGGAATCCCGGCCCCGCCGATCGGCGTACGGGCCTTTTCCCCGCCCACGAGCTTCGGCGCGATGAACGCGTAGACACGGTCCACCAGACCGGCCTCCAGGAAGGAGGCATTCACGCCGGCGCCGCCCTCGACAAAGACCGAACTGATTTCCCGTTCACCCAAAAGCTGCAGCAGCTTTTTCACATCTACCCGCGGTCCGGCATTGACCTGCAGCACCTCGGCACCTGCGGCTTCCAGGGCTCTCACCCGATCCGCGGGAGCAGCAGCCGTCACAGCAATGATCGTAGGTGCCTGTCCATCTGTGACCACCTTTGCCCGCAGCGGTGTCCGGGCCTGGCTGTCCAGAATCACCCGCAGCGGATTTTTCCCCAGGCCGCCAGGCAGTCGCGTCGTCAAGCTCGGATCATCGGCAAGTACCGTGCCGATTCCGACCAGGATTGCGTCGTAGATATCCCGCAGCTCGTGGCTGCGCTGCCGGGAGGCCTCATTGGTGATCCACCGGGACTCTCCCGTGCTCGTGGTGATCTTTCCATCGAGTGTCATCGCTGTCTTCAATACAACAAAGGGTTCCCGCTGCAAAATCCACTTGAGGAACACCTCATTGAGGGCTTTGGCCTCTTCCTCCAGTATCCCGCAGGTCACATCGATCCCGGCCTTCTCCAGGATGGCTATGCCCCGCCCCGCCACCAGGGGATTCGGGTCCTGCATACCGATGACCACACGGGAAACCCCTGCCTGTACAAGGGCCTCGGCACAGGGACCGGTACGTCCATGATGGGAACAGGGTTCCAGGGTCACATAGACCGTTGCCCCCTGTGCCAGGGAACCCGCCATAGCCAACGCGTGGACCTCGGCATGCGGCGTCCCGGCCTTTCGATGCCAGCCGGCACCTACGATACGTCCCTCACGGACGACGACAGCGCCGACCAGCGGATTCGGTGATGTCCGCCCCAGCGCATTCCTGGCCAGGCGCAGCGCTTCACGCATATAATCTTCATCAGACAACAAATTCCCACCCCATTTTCCAACAAAAAAGGACTGCCAAAAAGATAAATCTTCTCAACAGTCCCTGAATACAATACGAAATAACACTGCCATGCAGTATCGTATCAACACGTCTTTTTTCCATCCAGACTATAACTGTCGGCCCCGGAATCTAACCGGATCCTGCCATAAAGGCTCGCGGGCTCTACCGCCGATAGGGAATTGCACCCAACCCCAAAAGACTG
>CAZFPA010000026.1:0-25965 GCA_964520975.1 uncultured Selenomonadaceae bacterium
CTGAAAATTCATCCTGCGTACTTCTGGTCTAGTTATTTCGTGTACGATGTACTAGCTGTGTGACAACCCCAGCTGCAGTGCAAACAGTATCGCCAGTACATACAACATCGGATGCACCTTCCGCCCCTGCCCGGAAAACAGCTTCAGAATCACGTAGCTTATAACCCCCACACCAGTCCCCGCCAGAATATCATACGACAAGGGCGTGATGAAGATCGTCAGAAAAGCCGGGATACCTTCCGTGATATCTGTCCAGGATATACTGTGCACCCCGGAAACCATAAAGAACCCCGTAAGGATCAGTGCCGGTGCCGTTACTGCCGGTACGCCGGCGGCCACCTGCGCAAGTGGCGCGCAAAAAAGCAGCAACAGAAAAAGCAGTGCGGTCACCACAGCTGTCAGGCCCGTACGGCCGCCAGCCGCAGTTCCTGTGCCTGATTCCACATACCCCACGGTAAGGCCACTGCCAAAAATACTGCCGAGAAAGCTGCCCGCGGCTGCCGCCCGGAAGGCCTTTGTCTCATTGTCCAGATGGCCCTTCTGCAATAGTCCGGCCTGATTGCCAATGCCCAGCAATGTACCTGTCGTATTGAACAGCAGCAGCAAAAACATGATGAATACGACCATCGGCAGGCTCCCGGGCAGCGCAAAGCTCACCTGCCCGGCAACCCGTTCCAGTCCCTGCGGCCAGGCAAATACCGCCGTTGGCAGGGCCGCAAAGCCCAGCCCCAGCGCCACAGCAAAAACGATGCCCATTCCTACCAGCAAAGCTCCCTGAAAGCGGCAGGCCAGCAATACCACCGTGACAAACAGTCCCAGCAGCGTCAGGAAAGCCGTCGGTTCCGATAAGTCCCCCAGCATGGTAACCGTCGTCGGCGAACCAACGATGAGCTTGCCGTTTTCCAGCCCGATAACCGAAACGAACAGGCCAATGCCCCCGGCAATCGCCAGCTTGAGTGACTCCGGAATTGCCTCCATCATCCAGCGGCAAAAAGAGGTAAAGGACAGCAGTAAAAAAATACTGCCGGCCAATACAGCGGCCCCCAGGCTTTCCTGCCAGGAATAGCCTGCAGAAATAATGACCCCATAGACAAAATAGGCATTGAGACCAACGCCTGGCGCTGCCGCAATCGGATAATCCGCTGCCAGTCCCATAAGCAGGGAAGCAGCTGCCGCCGAAAGAATCGTCGCCACATAGATTCCGGAAAAATCCATTCCGCCCTGCGCCAGCAGTGACGGATTTACAATTACAATATACAGCATCGCCGAAAAAGTCGTACAGCCCGCCAGTATCTCCCGGCGAACCGTGCTCCCCCGTTCAGCTATCGCAAACCAATGTAAATTCTTCAAAGTGATCCCTCGTTTAAATATATTTTGCCAGTGCCGCCAATAAAACCGACATATCCACCGGCTTGATTACATAATCATTCATCCCAGCTGCCACCGCCCGCTGCCGATCCTCATCGAAGGCATCCGCTGTCATTGCGATAATGGGCAGCTGATCGGCCCGACCGGCCGGCAGCCTGCGAATCTGCTGCGAGGCCTCCAGCCCATCCAGCACAGGCATGCGGATATCCATCAAAACCGCAAAATAACTTTTGCCTGGCTTGCCGGCAACCGCCTCAACCGCCTGCTGCCCATCCGATACCCATTCCACCTGCAGGCCACAATGCTCAAGCAAAGCAATCGCAATCTCGGCATTAAGCTCATTATCCTCAGCCAGCAAAATACGCTTGCCCTGCAAGTCCGGAAAATCTGTCCGCGAGAAATCGACGGACTTCATCCGTGCCGGCTCCGGCTGCATCATATGCAGCGGAAGCTGCAGCGGCAGAATAACAGTAAACTGCGAGCCCTGCCCCTTAGTGCTCTGCACCTGTATGCTGCCACCCATCATGTGCACCAGATTGTAGACAATCGCCAATCCGAGCCCACTGCCGGCCTTATTTCTGGCCCGGGGTGCATTCTCCTGCTCAAAAGCCTCAAACATCCGTTGCTGGAATTCCTGACTCATACCAATTCCATCGTCCTGGACTGCGAAAGCAATATAATCATAGCCATTAGCCTGCTTTTCCCGATGCAGCCGCAGCCATATATGACCACCCCGCGGCGTGAATTTCTGTGCATTCGACAACAGATTCATCAGGATCTGCTTCAAATGCAGCGCATCTCCAACATAATGACCGCCCACCAGCGCATCCTGCTCCATCTGGAAGGACAGCCCCAAATCACGAATCTGCGCAGATACCATGGCCTCGATCTCAAGCAGCATCGTCTCCAGATCAAAGGGCTCGATGTGCAGCATGACTTTCCCGGCTTCAATACGGGATATATCGAGAATATCATTAATAATAGACAGCAGGTAATGCGAGGACGTATCGATTTTCTGCAGACATTCCCCCACACGCTTGCTGTCCTGCAGCTTCAGCTGCCCAATTGTACTCATGCCAATGATTGCATTGAGCGGCGTGCGAATGTCATGAGACATCCGGGACAGAAACTCCGATTTTGCCCGTGTAGCCTGTTCTGCGGCCTCCAGAGCCAGCCGCAGCTGAGAGGAACGTTCCTCCAGCATACGATTCCGCTCATTTTCCGCCTCGACGGCCGCCGTCACATCTGCCTGACCGAACAAAATTGTCCGGCTGGCAGTCTCCAGATAATAAAAAGTCAGCAGCTTCCGTTGCATCCTGCCCTGGGGGCCGCACACCGACAAGGAATATTTATAGCTCCCCTGCCGTTCCAGCACCTCGATGATATGCTCCAGCGATAAGGCCTGCATCGCTGACAGGCGCGCCTTTTCTCCCGGCAGACGCTGCAGAAAATTCCTCATACGTCCGGAAAAATCATAGGGCTCTCCCACAAAAGTGTCCGGCACTATATTCTTTGCGGTCCGAAAAACGATCTGCCTTGTTGCAGGCAATATAACCGCCAGAAAATCAAACTCCTCATTTGTTACATGGCGCAGAATGAGCTCATCCTGCATCTTTTCCTCAATATCGACACCATCCACAACTGCCTCAATGTCGCCGGTAGCCGGATTCTGCATCATGTGGACAAAACAGGTGATCCAGTGCATCGCATTGTCTTCAATCCAACGGCGGTAACTGCATTCCACCAAAAGGTTACCCGCCTTGAATGCCTCCAGCAGCTTCTGCCGACTCATAATCGCCCGGAATTTCTTGCGATCTTCCTCGACCGCAATATGCGCATCGATAACCGCAAAAAAGCCATCGACGGTCCCCGCCTGCTGTTGCAGCAGCACCATCGACAACGCACTATGCCCACCGCTGCACAAATTGCGCGTGACATTGAAATGGAACGTACCCCGCGAATTTGGATTGGCTGTCATCGCCGCCTTCATGAAACGGCGATACTGCCGCTCTTCCTGAATCTGCCGGGTAATATCCTGCCCGATTCCATAAGCCTTCACCGGCCGGCCATTCTCATCAAACACGGTTGTATAAAGAACCCGCTCGCAGACCGGTTCCTTCTCCGGGTGATTCCGATACCAGATATCAAAGGTAACGATCGGTTCTCCCTTCTCGAGCTGCTCGTACATCCGCTCCACCAGCGGCCAGCTTGCCGGTTCAACAAAAGAGCGCAGCGAGTCTGGCACTCCGCCAATCGTATGCTCCGGCCTCCTGCCATAAAACTCCTCTGTCAACACACAGCCATCCAAAAGCGTGATGACATGATTCTGTATATCATATTCCCAGGTTGAAAGCTGGGCTGCCGATAGGACCATCTCATATTGCTGACGACTGTGCAGGCTCGCCTCGAGAGCCCGTTGCTCCGGCGTCACATCCGCATAGCTCACATAGCATAAAAGGCTCCCATCCGCGGCTGTAACGGACTGCCCCTGCGCATGCAGCCACTGCCATTCTCCATCAGCGTCATTCCAGCGGCGATAAATCATGCCATCCAGCTGTCCCCCGTAAAGGACACGTTGCGCTGTCTGCTGCGCACGCTGCCGGTCTTCCGGATGGATACGCTGAAAGATCTCGTCGTAGCTCTCAGCCTTCAACGCGGCCGCCGTGGACTGCACAAGCCGACAATAAAAGCGATTGGCGACAACGCGGGAAAGCTGTTCATCCGCAACCCGGAACACACAGATTCCCGTCGGCAAATGATCCATAGCCGCCTGCAGCCCATCATACGGTGGTACCATATATTCCTGCTCCATATTGGTAAAATCCATTTTGCACGCCCCTTTGCCGGCTGTTCATAAAACACCGAAAGAACAAAAGAATCCCTGCCTTTTTTGTTCGCGGAAAAAGCCGAATCTCCTCTTTTTCGGCTTTTTACAAAAATTTACCAAATATATCTTGACAAGCAAATATCCTATCCGGTATAATATGAAACGTACTCAACGGGGGCGTAGCTCAGCTGGGAGAGCGCTTGAATGGCATTCAAGAGGTCAGGGGTTCGATCCCCCTCGTCTCCACCATTGTGAACAACCGACCGCAGATCATCACTTACGATGCCTGCGGTCTTCTTTTTTGCCAGCATCCCGCCTGCGGCCAATAAGCAGGGCACTATACCTCTCCGGAAAGAACCAGCCACAACAAACGACAATATACCATAGACGGCAGACGAAAAAATGGCGAGGAATACGTAACCGATTCCCCGCCATTACTATATGCAATTGGTGCGACTGGAGTGATTCGAACACTCGACCCACGGCTTAGAAGGCCGTTGCTCTATCCAACTGAGCTACAGACGCAAAAGTGGTCGGAGCAGCAGGATTCGAACCTGCGACCCTCTGGTCCCAAACCAGATGCGCTACCAAACTGCGCTATGCCCCGTCAATCACAAAGTATATTATACAGATTCATAGAGCACATGTCAAGAATATTTTACAATAGCCTCAGGATCTGCGCACACGACGCATCTGCCGCATGAGCTCAATCGCCCCACGCCCCAGATTGGTCTCCTTGGAGATCTGCTCTGTGGAACAGCCCATCTGCAAAAGCTCCTGCGCCCGCAGCATTGCATCATCCGATGGTTCCTCTGCCTGCAGTTCTTCGGCAACACTCTCGGCCGGAGTCACTACCGGTACCGAAGGCGCAGCTGATGCCGGCGGTACGGGAGTCCTCTGTGGCTGCACCTGCACGGAATAAACATTCTCCCCCACCTGTCCAGCAGCCGCCTGCGCTTCTCCAGCCGCAATGCTCTGTCGCAGCGCCCTGGAAAAGCTGTCCACATCGTCCAAAGGCTGCTCAGCCGGCCGCTGTGGTACTGACACGGCCTCCATTGCATCGATTCGTTCCTGCAGTTCGGCTGCCTTCACATCCGCCTCACGGATCAGCCCCTCCAGCCGATCAATATGCGCTCCCATACGGGCTATGATCTCATCTGCAGACTGCTCCAGCTCTTCACGCAGCCTTGTTGCCGAAGCCTCCAAAACTACGGGATCATCCTCAGCAGTTTTCTGCATCTGCCGTCGAACCAATACGACGATGATCGTGCCAACAATAATCAAAAAGCCCATAATTTCTGTAATCATTTCAAATCTCCCAGTGTCTGGACGGCTGTACAAAAGCGCGGCAGCGAACAGCTGCCCAGCCCGTCATAACGAAATATCAATATGCTGCCCTCGGAACTGATCTACCGCCAACTTTTCCTGCTGCTCCTCCGGTTCCTTCTCCGGACTGTGGCGGCGCTGGCCCTGCGCATACTGCCCCTGCTTCTTCCCATGCTCAGGATCATCCTTGATCTTGCCTCCATCCACATCATCCTTGGTGCGCACCTGCGTCTGCTTCAGCTCTGCATCCGCCTTCTGACGGATTGCCTCAAAATCCTGCTGGACGGCTGACTGCTGATTCAGGTTATGCTGCATCTGACCGACCTCCGTCGATTTTGGAACCATGATCTGCAAATTCATCGGACTTACATCCACGGAAAACATCTCCTTTATCGTCGCTGTCTCAATACGGTCCGGTCTTCACAAAATCTTCTTCTACATACAACGTACAATGTTTTTCTTCTACCTGTACATTTTTCAGAATCGAATTGATGCTGAGCTTTGCCCCCGGATAAACAACATCCCGCACCCGGATCTTACCATTTTTCATTTTCTGCATCTCTTCCGTGATCTGCTGCAGGAGTTTCTCATCCCGCTCCACAGTCCCTGCCAAAGGGAACTGCGAACGTGTAAGCGAATTGATCTGCTCGACACGCTCTGGCGGCAGCGTATTGATATCGATTTTCCCCAGCGTATTCAATGCCTTTGTTAACTGCGTCAGTCGCTTCTTTGCCTCAGTATATTCCTTGCAAACCTCCTGATAACGCTTCTGCAGCATAGGATTGACTCCTACCATAAGCTTCGTCACCACATTCATCGGATTACCTACGCAGACCGCAGAAATCTCCTCACCGGCCGCCACATTACCGCCTGTGATCTGCCCGCGCTTACCTTCAACAATCAGTTTTTTCCCTGCCCGCAGCGTCGAATGAAGCGATACATCTGCAATAACAATATTGCCAGCCGCCTCAATCTCAGCATTCTCTGCAAAACTGGCCCGGACATCCTCTTTGGCTGTAATCAGCCCACGGTTCATGCCCTGTACACCACCGGAAATGAACACATTACGCGCATCAATCGTCGCACCGCTGACCATGCCCTTGATCTCGACATCCCCGGTTGCCTTCACTACAAAACCCGCCTGCACGCTGCCGCTGATGGTCACACCACCAACGAAATCAATATTTCCGGTAGACATCCCCACATCGCCGCGAATATCCAGGTGCGGATCGATGCTGATCTTGCTCCCGCTATCAACAATCTGCCCATCGATATCTGCAACAACAGAATTCTCATCTGCTACCACGGTATTCTTGCCGTTTGGCAGCGGCTTTGGTTTGCCATTCTTCGCCGGTACCTCATCACCAAAAACATTTGTGCCCGGAGTCCCACGCGTCTGCGGAATACGCTCCGCCAGCAAATCTCCTTTTTTCGCGATGACAAAAAGATTCAGATTCTTGAAATCTACCTGATCATATTTATTGGCAACCGGGCGACCCTTTTCGCCCAGGTTAAATTTCCGTTCTATGCTCGCATCCTCGCCATTCACCGGTGGAATGCCCTTAGCTGCAACAAATTCACTGCCGGTCTGGATTCCTGCATGAATAGCCTCCAGATCGATGCCAAACACGACATTCTTCTCCTGCAAGGCCTGCATGATCATTTCTTCCGTCGGCTGCTGTTCGTTATCTTTACGCTCAAAGCGCACCGTTACCTTCATCTTGTCTTTACTGATATCCAATACGACCTTGCCGTATTCCATCTCGACTTCTTCAGCGTCTACAGTCACACTTGCTGCCAGTGTCTGCTTTTCTTCCCAATTGGCAGGTACGTGGAAATGTTCCGACAATTTCTGTGGACGGCCAGAGGCTTCGCGGACCGTCCGTGCCAAGAGTTCAATATCATAGTCCAGAACATCGTATTCCTTTAATATCTGACGCATGTCAGACAGCTCAAAAAGTATTCCATTTTCAGCTACCGGGTACACCGTCAAAAACACGCCATCTTTTTTGAACTCAAAAAGATAGCCGGCTGTTTCCCCGCCTACTATTGGAATTGTCATTTTCTCCTCATCCATGACACATCCCCCTCAACGCGAATTACTCTGGCAGTCTGCAGTGCCTATATCAAACTGCCCTTTAGCCTGGATAAATAGCCACGCAGCCGAAACACAGCCTTCGTGTGCAGCTGACAAATCCGTGCTTCCGATAAATGGAGCACCAGACTGATTTCCTTCATTGTCAATTCTTCGTAATAGTAGAGCGACACCACAATGCGCTCTTTTTCCGGAAGCTTATCAATCGCTTCCGCAAGCGTTTCCTTGAGTTCCGTAAATTCCACACGCTCCGATGGGTCCACCTGCTCATCATGCGGCGCTTCTACCCGGATATATTCCTCCAGCGGAATCACGGTTGCCACATTAAGCTGTGCCAGCAGTGCCTGCAACTCATCTTTCGTCAACTGCAGCTCAGCTGCAATCTCCTCATCCGTTGCTGTTCTTCCGAGCCTGGCTTCCAGTTTGGCCAGGGACTGCTCGTACTTGCGGATCTTCTGGCGCAAGGATACCGGAATCCAGTCCTTCGAACGGAGATAATCCAGCATTGCACCGCGAATCCTTACACCTGCATAGGTCTCAAATTTATTGCCCCGCTGATAATCGTAACGCTCAATAGCATCAAGCAGGCCAAAAAAGCCGCTGCTAATCAGATCATCACGATCCACATGCGGCGGCAGACTGATTGCCAGCCGCCCGGCAATAATATTTACCAGCGGCAGATAATGCTCTACCAGTTGATCCCTTGTCTCCGTCTGCTTATCCTTTTGATAAGCATTCCAAAGGAAAGCCATGTCAGCGGAAAGCTTGTCGTTAGTCTTCATTTATCCTCACCTACCAACCAATTAGTCCTGGGGCGAAGAAACGTGTTTCAATCCATCCGTAGCAAGCGGTACAAACGCATCCTTACCGCCCGATTCTGCTGCCTTCCTTTCGCTTGTTTCCTCCTGCTGATGATCAGCCGCTACTATCTCCTCAGTATTCCCGGCTGCATCCCCATCCGGTACAGCATCCGCGTCCGGCTCATCCGGCTCATCCTCCGCTGTCTCGGTCCTGGTCTGACGCCGCCAAAAAGCTGGCAGTTCATAGCGCTCAAAGAGAAACGCCGCCAGATAAATCAGAAGCCCGGCAACCAAAAATCCCGTCAACGCCCGAAAAAAGACTACGCTGTAACGGGCATTGGCCAGAAGCCCGGCCAAAATAACTGTCAAAGCCGCGATCACGGCAAAAACAAGTGCTGTCCCTACTTTAAACAAAACAGATCACCTACTATAACTCCTTCTCACCCTTATCAATGGTCTTCACCTTGTAGATACCGGTAGCCAGATCGATCTGAACCGTCCGACCATACGTACCACCTGTATCCTCAGCTAAAACCGGTATACGGAGATCCTGAAGGATTTTTTTTGCGGCAGCGGCATTACGGGCACCTACGCGCATAATATCCGTAGCATTCGCAAAGGCAAACATCTGCGCACCACCAGCCAGTTTTGCCACCAGCCTTGAACGTGAAGCGCCCAGCTGAAGAATATCTGCCAGCATAAGAGGAATTCCCGTATCGGCAAACTTTGCCGGGTTTTCACTTGGGCGGGACTGGGTACTGTCCGGAAGCATGATATGCAAAAGCCCACCGATCTTTGTCTGCGGATCATAGATAGAAATACCAATGCAGGACCCAAGACCATAGCTGATGATTGTTGCCGGTGCAGAGCCAACCTTGTAATCCGCCATACCAACTCGAATTAGTTCTGGCATATTATTCAACTCCTACTGCTGACAAAATCGTCTCCAAAGAGCCCGGGTCCGGCACCAGGAAAAAGTGTCCCTTTATGCCTTCATCTTCAGCCTTAAATTCAGTTTCAATGACCAGTGCATGATCACCCATCTGTCCCAGCTGGATCAACACAACACTCAAAATTGCCCCTGCCATATCCATCGCCAACGCGGGGATGGACGGCAACAATGATATATTCGTAAAATTAAACAACGCATTCAGATAAGCACCCGCCAGGATATTACCGATCTCCATGAGTGCCGATTCATCCATGAAATCGAGCTTCTGCGTAGCCCCATGAGACTTGCCCATGAGCATATCCACCAGATAGAACGCACTATCCTTCGGCAGCAGGAACAGAATGTTGCTTGGTGCCTGTCCGTACACCCGAAGGAAAACGCCTACAACCATGGAGTCCGGACCTCCTACAAGATCCGGAACATCTCCCAGGGGAACAATTGAAACCTCTGGCACATTCATCTCAATCCGCCGATTGATGATCTGGGAAAGTGCTGTTGCTGAGTTTCCAGCCCCTACATTGCCAATCTCACGAAGCGCATCCATTTGTGCCGGAGACATCTTCAAAACATCATCTGTCATAGCGATACTCCATTCATCCCTTATTTTGCTTCGCCGGGCAAGCCAATAATCTCATCCAGGTTCAGCATGATAATCAAACGATCATCAATCTTTCCGATTCCGTTGATGAAACGACCGTTCTCATTATCGCTAATGGACTTCGTCGCATCTACATGATCGGCTCCAATGGTCAGGACCTCTGTAACAGCGTCTACAATCATGCCGACCGAAATATCATCAATCTGCACAATCACAATACGCGTGCTGTCCGTATAGGGCTCCTGCTGGAGTCCCAGGCGTTTCTTCAGATCGATTACCGGCAGGACACTGCCGCGCAGATTGATAACACCCTTGATAAAATCTGGAGCAAAAGGAACACGGGTAATATCAGTAAGGCCTTTAATTTCCTGTACGTTCAGAATGCTGAAACCATATTCTTCTTTTCTCAGCTTAAATGCAACGACCTGGATTTCTCCATTCACTGCATTATTCTTCTCTATCTTTGCCATCTTTGCTTCCCCTCCTTTTACATCAAAGCGCCAACATCAAGAATCAGAGCAACACGACCATCGCCAAGAACCGTTGCCCCCGAAATGACCTTCAAGCCAACAAGCAGCTTACCGAGGGTCTTGATAACAATTTCCTGCTGACCGATGAGATTATCAACGACGATACCAGCCTTGCGATCACCAAGGTGAACAACAACGACGAAGATATCCTCATTGACATCGCCCTCAGCGCGCGGAACACTCAATACATTGCCCAGGCGGATAATCGGAATGATCTGACCGCGAAGCACAATGACTTCCTTATTGCGGACGGTCTTGATGGCGTCCGGCGTAATATTGATGGTGCTGTCGATTGCACCGAGAGGAATCGCATACATCTCCTCCTGGACTTTGACGAGCAGCGCCTGAATGATTGCCAGTGTCAGCGGCAGTTTGATCTTGAATACACTGCCCTCATCCAGAGTTGTCTCAACATCCACATGTCCGCCAAGCGCTTCGATCTTGCTGCGGACAACATCCATGCCAACACCACGACCGGAAACATCGGTGATTTTGTCTGCCGTAGAAAAACCTGGCAGGAAAATCAGCCGGACTGCATCCGCATCATCCATGTTGTCAGCCTCTTCCTGGCTGATCATGCCCTTTTCCACGGCCTTGCGGCGAATGACCTCAGCATCGATGCCCTTACCATCATCTGTTACCATGATGACAACATTATTGCCTTCATGACGGGCAATGAGGCCAACCTCACCGGTACGCGGCTTGCCCTTCGCTTCACGATCCTGCGGATGCTCAACACCATGGTCGAGCGAATTGCGCAGCAGATGCATGAGCGGATCACCGATTTCATCGATAACCGTACGGTCAAGCTCTGTCTCCTCACCCTCGATGGTAAGGTTGATTTCCTTATCAAGTTCCTTTGCGAGGTCACGGACCATGCGTGGGAAACGATTGAATACCGAACTTACCGGTACCATTCTGACCTTCATGACGACCGACTGCAGATCCGTAGTCACGCGATCCATCTGCTCCAGAGTTTCCGTAAGCTCCGTCAGACGGTGCGTCGTACCGATCTGCTCCAGACGAACTTTGTTGATAACGAGCTCGCCGACAAGGTTCATGAGCGTATCCAGCTTTTCGATATCTACACGAACTGACTGGCCGGCATGTGCCTTCGGTTTTGCTGCGGCCTTGGCCGGAGCTTTTGCCGGTGCCTTCGCGGCAGCGACTGGCTTTGCCACTGGTTTTGCCGCCGGTGCCGCAGCCTTTGGTGCTGCTTCCGCCTTTGCTGCCGGCTCATCCAGGTTAATCTCTGTCACAACAACCTTCGTGATTTCCGAAATGGAATTGACAGCCTCCTCGACAACCTTCCCCTCCGAAGCTGTAACAACAATCACATCAAAACTGTGATCGAATTTTTCCTGTTCCAGATCTTCTGCAGCCGGTACCGACTTGATGACATCCCCGAGCTCATCCAAAGCATTCATGACCATATAGGACCGAGCCGATTTCAGCAGACAGGACGCCGCGAGCTCCACATGGACTTCCAATGCCAGCAGGCCGGAACTTTTCGCCTTTTCAATGACGTTGCGATCCGTATCCGTAAGCTCCAGCTTACCAGCAGCAGGTGCAGCTGCCTCAGCAGCCGGTGCCGCCGCAGCAGCTGCCGGAGCACCGGTTGTGCCATTGGCAATCGCATTGACCTTCTTGACCAGCTCGGACACATCGACAAGATCCTCCGGATCCCCGTTGCCAACATTTTCAATCATCTGCTCCAAGGAATCAACGCATTTAAAGATAACATCAATGATCTCTTCATTGACCTTCAGTTGTTCCTTGCGAAGCAAATCCAGCAAGTTTTCCATTTCATGGGTAAGCTCAGCAATCTTGGTATATCCCATAGTTGCTGACATCCCTTTTAATGTATGTGCATTACGGAAAATCTCATTGAGAACTGATAAGTCCGCTGGATTACTTTCCAAACTCAGCAGGCCATCATTCAGCGACTGCAAATGTTCGCGTGACTCATCCAAAAACATTTCCATGTACTGATTCGTGTCCATTTTTATTCCCCCTATATCCTTTTATTTTTTTACAGCATTTACAATTGCACTGGCGACCTGCTGCACAGGAAGCACCTCGTCGGCGATTCCCAAATCCACCACTGCTTTCGGCATTCCATAGACAACAGCTGTTGCCTCAGATTCAGCAATGATATATCCGCCAGCCCGCTTGATCTTCTGCATTCCAGCAGAACCATCACACCCCATACCTGTCAGTATGACAGACACCAGGTCGCGCCCAAAAGGCACAAGCGAGTCGAACAATACATCCACAGCCGGACGATGACTTCCCAGTGGAGGATCCTGATTCAAAGAGATCTCTGGAATCCCGCCGCTGTTCCGAACCGTCATATGATAATTCCCTGGTGCTATATAGACATGACCGGCCTTGATGATATCATGATCCTCCGCCTCTTTGACGGAAACCTCCGATATCGAATCCAGCCGTTCTGCCAGGGACTTAGTGAACCCAGCCGGCATATGCTGCACAATGACGACGCCGCAGGGAAGACTGCGCGGCAGCTTGGTGACAACTGCCTGCAGAGCCCGCGGGCCGCCCGTAGAAGTCCCAATTGCTACCAACCGATGTCCCGTGCCTGCCGATGAAGAATATGTGGGTATCACATGTGGTTTCATGGCCGACTTTCCATAGGGAGTCGTCGTAACTGGTGGTGGTGAAATTTTTTTTCTCTCTGGAATATTAATTCGCTTAAAAATCGGCGGCTCCTGCTTTTTTTCTGCAAGAATCCGATTCTTTGGCATGAAATGTATATTGGCCGAAGCTGCCGACCGGCATTTTGCCAATATATCCGGCGCAATCGTATCAATACGCGAGATTGAGCCGCCGGTCTTACTCAGAAAATCGACTGCTCCTAAAGCCAGTGCCTTGATGGTTGCATCCGCACCCTCTTTCGTCAGGCTGCTCAGCATGACCACTGGCAGTGGGCAGTCCTTCATAATGACCTCCAGTGCCTGCAGGCCATCCATGACCGGCATGTTGACATCCATGGTCAAAAGATCCGGTTTCAGCCGCAAGGCCTTTTCTACCGCATCCTTTCCATTGAAAGCAACGCCCGCTACCTCAAAATCTGGTGCTTCTGTGAACAAATCCGACAATACTTTGCGCATAAAAGCTGAGTCATCTGCTATCAATACACGAATCATTCACTCACCCCCATCACTTAGCGTCCTCTAACCCCTTGGCCAAATTCTTGCGCTCTATATCAAAAATAAATCGTATAAGCTTATTCTGCTGTCCCCGTTCGAAATTCAGGAAACGCGCCCCGACATGATACCGCCGCAGACCATCGACTGGCGCCTGACGGCACTGGGCAATGTTCGCCATGATTTCAAGATTGCCAATGCCAGGGAGATTATCCAGCCCCAGCGCGGCCTTGGTACCAACATGCACCAGCTCATTCGATACGAAACAGATTCCATTGCCGCTAAGATCCACCGTCCGGCTTTCCATGACCGGTCCAAGGGTCCCTTCCGCATCAACGAGCTGCACCCGAACGGGAAGATTTACCCGAACCCGGACGAATTCCCGGTTCTGATACCGCTCCACCGTCACCGGCTTCACAATATGCCATACAGGAATCGGCTCAGCCGCCTTCGTCTTGAATACGGTAAAAAACCGATAGGCGCAGGTCTTTGTAACCGCCTTGCCATAAAGACGTTCCCCCTCCCGGGGAATGATGGGCCGCCGCTTTTCATCCACCGGCATAGCTACCACCAAAGAATCCTGCGTAATATCTTCAATGCGGCTTGTATATCTGGTATCGTCATTCTCCAAATAAAATTCCACGCGCTGGCCAATGTTTAAAACTTTATCTGCTTTTATAATTTCGCCCGACATACGCTATTTCCTCCATTTTAACCTGAAAAATCGATAAAACGCTGCAAAAAACCCATCCAACCGCGTTTTACCCGTGTCTGCCCACCATATAAAAGACTATTTGCAATCGCCTGCACACACCGGGCCGATATCGTATTCGGATAGGCTGCCAGCAGCGGCATCTGCCGCCGCACAGCCTGCATCATATTGCGATCCTCATAGATATAGCCCAGACAATCCACCTGCATCTGCAGGAATTTCGCTGATGTCCGCTTCAGTTTTGTCACTACATCACGGCTCTCTGTTTCATTATACACGCGATTTACAACCAGCTTCATTGTTTTTTGTGCGGCATAAAGACTATACGCCTTCATGACCGCATAGGCATCGGTAAGAGCTGTCGGCTCCGGTGTCGTGAGCAGAATCACCTCGTCCGCGGAAAGGATAAAATCCAGTACATTTTTCCCGATGCCCGCCCCTGTATCCACCAGAATCACATCAGCAAGGGCCTCACACTCTGCCAGCTTGTTCAGCAGGCGGTTGCGTTCCTGCGGAGACCAGTCCATCGCATTCTCGATGCCAGAGCCCCCTGAAATGTAGTTCACGCCATAGGGGCCATGCACAAGCACGTCCTGCAGGCTCACATCGTCCTTCAGCAGATGGGTGAGATTATGTTTCGACACCGTTCCCAAAATCACATCAACATTTGCCATGCCCAGGTCAGCATCGATAATGATCACACGCTTTCCAGCCATGCCAAGTGCAATGGCAAGATTCACAGTCAGGTTCGTCTTGCCGACCCCTCCTTTGCCGCTGGTTACAGCAATCACCCGGGCAGCCCCTTTGGAAGCAGCTGCATCCTGCGGAATGGAAGCGGGCATCCCCTCTGAAAAAGCAGGTTCCGCTGTATATTCAGTTTTCCCCTCTACCATCTGACGCAGCCTTGCTGCCTGATCTTCCATAAAATCTTTTACCTCAACAAAATTTCTGCTAATTTCTCAGCACTGGCCGGTACAATATCATCCGGCACGCTCTGCCCGTTCGTCAGATATGACAACGCGATTTTTTTCTTATACAAAAGATTTAAAATAAGACCGACACTGCTCGTCTCATCCGTCTTGGTAAACAGCACGCAATCCGGACTGCAAATAGAAAAGCGCTCCAGGATATCCGCGGCATCACGATTCTTCGTCGTCGAGCTCATGACCAGATGCTTTTCAATTGAAGCATCCACTGACAGCAGCTCATTGAGCTCCTGCATCTGGTACTCATTGTACTGACTGCGTCCAGCCGTATCAATGAGGATCAGCTGCTTATTCCGGTGCTTGCGGATTGCTTTTTTCAGCTCCTCTGGCGAATAGACGATATCCAGCGGGAGCCCGATGATATCCGAATAGGTCTTAAGCTGCTCTACAGCCGAGATACGATACGTATCGGCGGTAATCAGGGCTACACTCACTCCCTGCTCGAGCACAAAACGGGCCGCAACCTTGGCAAGCGTTGTCGTCTTGCCCACACCGGTCGCCCCGATCAATGCGGCGATTTTGGGACGGCCATTCTCCAGTGTAATCCCCTCACTGATACGAATGGTCTTCTTCAGATATTTTTCCAACGCATCCTGCGCCTCTGGCGAGCTCTTATCCGCAAGAATTACTCCCGTGGACATACGCCCTACCATATCCTTTAAAATCTCCTCGTCAACCTCCTGCTCCTTCAGAGCCTGCCGCAGGGTGACAACCGACTCCTCCGGCACATCCTGACTCATGACCCGCGTGAGCATATCCTTCATCTGTGCGAGCTCGGCCTCAAGCTTCTGGATTTTCTCCTGCTCTACACCTGCCGCGGCCTCCGGTTCCGGTGCTGCCGGCTGCACCATCGGGGAAAACTCCGGCAGCACCTGCTGATCTGCCTTGATGATGCGCGGCCTTACAGGCTCAGCAGCCGATGCAGGGGCTGCCGCCGGTGCAGGCATCGGCACGGCAGCTCCAAAGGCCTCCAGCGGAGCTGCCGGAGCCGCTGTCGCTGTATCCAGCCCTGTGGTTTTATACTGTGACAGCACACTACGCGGCATCACACTGGGAAGTACCGGCTCGGCCGGCTTAGGCAGCACAGGTGTCCGCCTGACCTTCTTGGCGGTATCCTCAATGGCCGCCGTCACCTCGACGATTTCCTTGCTCTTATAGCCAAGAAAACCGCCCTTACGATATCGCTTCGTGTGCAGAATGACTGCATCCATCCCCAGCTCTGCTTTTACGTCAGCCATAGCCTCTTTCAGCGTTGGTGCTTTGAATACTTTAATACGCACTTATATCTTCACCACCCCAAGAATTTGGATCTCTACACTTTGTTCAATTTCTGCATGGGACAAAACAATGAGTCCCGGGACAGACCGTTCTACAAGCTTGCGGAAATACAGGCGCACAGTCGGGCTCGTGAGCACAATCGGCTGATACCCCATATTCGTGAGATTCGGCAGCTCGTTGTTCAACGAAGTCAGAATATGCTGCATGGAATCCGGATCCAGGCTCACATAAGAACCACGATCCGTGCGCTGTACGGCTCCCGCAATGCGGTTTTCAATCGCCGGGTCCAGTGTCAGACAGGGCAGCACATTGTTCTGGATATACTGCTGCGTAATCTGGCGGGCCAGCGCATGGCGCACATACTCCGTAAGGATCTCCGTATCCTTTGTGGCTCTGGCATAATCCGCCAGAACTTCCAGGATTGTCCCGATATCACGTATAGATATACGTTCACGCAGCAGATTGGCCAATACCTTCTGAATCTCGCCCACGCTCATAAGGTCCGGCACCACCTCGTCAACCAGCGAAGAATTCGTCTTCTTGAGGTTGTCGATGAGGTTCTGCGTTTCCTGACGACCGAGGATCTCATCGGCATGAGCCTTGATGACCTCTGTGAGATGCGTTGCCAATACCGATACAGCATCGACAACCGTATAGCCATTGAGCTCGGCCTGTTCACGCTGCGCCTCTGGAATCCAAAGAGCTGGCAGCCCGAATGCCGGTTCAGTTGTCTCTATGCCCTGAATCTCCTCAAATACCGTACCGGAGTTCATCGCCAGATAATGGTCGAGCAGCAGCTCGCCTTTGGCAATCTCAATGCCCTTGAGCTTGATGATATAGGCATTTGGCTTGATCTGAATATTATCACGGATACGAATGGTCGGCACCACAAGGCCAAGCTCCAGTGCGCACTGCCGGCGGATCATCACGATGCGCTCAAGCAGATCACCGCCCTGTCCCGTATCCACCAACGGAATGAGACTATAGCCAATCTCCAGTTCCATAGGATCTACCTGCAGCAGCGAAACGATATTCTCCGGTTTCGTCGCCTCGGCCTTTCCTTTTTCCTTTTTCTGTTCAGTTGCTGTTTCTACAACCTCTTTCTCTGCCTGCTTCAACCGGTAGCCAATAAAGCCAGCTGCTGCAGCCAGGCAGGAAAACGGTATGCCCGGCAGACCAGGCACCAGTGCAAGAGCGAGCAAAACGCCACATGCAATAAAGAATACACGCTGGTTGCGGAAAAGCTGGCTCACCAGATCATGTCCGAGATTCGCATCCGAAGCTGCCCGCGTGACAATGATACCCGTAGCAGTCGAGATGAGCAATGCCGGAATCTGATTTACCAGGCCCTCACCAACGGTGAGCAATGTATAGTTCTGCAGCGCCTGCGTGACCGTCAAATTACGCTGAACCATACCAATGACAAAGCCACCGGTGATATTGATCAGGATGATGATAATAGCCGCCATCGCATCGCCCTTGACGAACTTACTCGCACCATCCATAGCGCCATAAAAATCAGCCTCACGCTGAATCTTTACCCGCCGGTTCCGTGCCTCCACATCCGTAATCGCGCCCTGGTTCAGATCGGCATCAATAGCCATCTGCTTACCAGGCATAGCATCCAACGTAAAACGGGCGGAAACCTCTGCTACGCGTTCCGCCCCTTTTGTGATAACAATAAACTGAATGATAATCAGGATGACGAATACGATAAAACCAACCACTGCATTACCACCGACAACGAAATTACCAAACGCGGTAATGACCTCGCCGGCATAGCCTTCCAGCAAAATAAGGCGCGTAGAAGATACGTTCAGCGCCAGCCGGAAAAGCGTTGTAATGAGCAATAACGATGGAAATACCGATAAATCCAATGGCTCTACATTATAAATAGACACCATCACCACGACCAATGCCAGTGTTATATTCAGACATAACAGCAAGTCCAGCAGCATTGTCGGCAGCGGGATGATCATCATGATGACAATCGTAACGATAGCCAAGGCAATCAGAATATCACTATATTTTTGTATGAAGCCGCCGCCCGCGGCCGATGAATTTGTTGCAGCCATCCCTTGGTCTCCTCACGTAATTATATTCCTAAAGCAGCGCCAGCCTCAGGCCAGGCGTTTTTTCTTCAAACGATATACATAGGCCAATACCTCAGCCACCGATTTATAAAGTGTCTGCGGTACGATATCGCCAATCTGCACCGAAGCATACAATGCGCGGGCCAACGGCCGGTTCTCCACAATAACAACTCCGGCTTCCCTCGCTACCGCCTTGATTTTCTGCGCCACCAGGTCCTGGCCCTTGGCCACGACAATCGGAGCACGCATACCCGCCGAATACTGCAGGGCAACCGCGAAATGCGTCGGGTTCGTTACGATGACATCCGCCTTCGGAACCTCCTGCATCATACGCTGCATAGCCATCTGGCGCTGTTTCTGACGAATCTTTCCCTTGATCTGCGGATCGCCCTCTGACTGCTTCATTTCTTCCTTGACATCTTCCTTGCTCATCTTCAAATCCTGCAGCGTCTGCCATTTCTGATAGCCGAAATCAAGTACAGCCAGAATCAGAAACACTCCACAAATCTCAAAGGCAAGATCCATGATGATCTTGCTGATTCGCTCCATACTCGCATGCAGATCAAGATAAATGAGCTTCGGCATCTGCAGAACCTCATCGGCCAGATAATGATAAATAAAAAAACCGATGATGATGATTTTCAAGACAGATTTCACCAATTCCACCAGGGAACGCTTCGAAAAAATCCGGCCGAATCCTGTAATCGGATTCAGGTTGTCCAGCTTGAATTCCAAAGGCTCCGTAGTAAAGGCAATCCCTACCTGTGCGATATTGATAGCTACCCCCACGATCATGATGATGAGCATAATGGGCAGCGCGGTACGCGCCAAAACTTCCATGACACCAAGGAAAATCTGCGTCACGGACTCGGTATTCATATCCTGGTTCAGATGACCAAAAATATACACCGTATAATTGACGATTTCCTCATAAATAGAACTTCCCAGCACCTTCATGGCTAAAAAACCCGCCAATAGCACAAAAGCGGCACTGATCTCCTGGCTCCGCCCAACCTGGCCCTTCTTGCGGGCATCGGCTTTTCGCTTCGCCGTAGGCTCCTCGGTCTTCTCACCTGCAAAAAGCTGCAGGTCAAAGGTAAAGGAATGCTCGCTACAAGGCTCGCAAGGCAATGGAAATATTGCCATACATTTCATTGAACAACACATCCAGGAAAATAATATAGAAAGGCAGCATGATGGACAATACAAAAAGGCCCACCACAATCTGCATCGGAATACCTACCACGAAAATATTCAACTGCGGCATCGTGCGCGCAAGAACCCCCAGTCCCACGTTAGTCAACAGGATAGCAAAGGTAACCGGCATAGCCAGCTTCATCCCTGTCAGAAAAATCCCCGCCGTAAAGTCCGTTATGATATTTGCGAGGCCGGGATGCAGCTGCATCCCCAGCAGCGGAACTGCCTGAAAACTGTCAAACAAAGCCGCAATAATGACATGGTGCCCATTCGTCACCAGGAAAATAATGAGTCCCAAATTATAAAGAAAACTCCCGATGAGCGGAATCTGCTGACCGGAAGTAGGATCCATGACATTTACAATAGAAAACCCTACCTGCATATCCATAATCTTACCAGCCATATGAATCGCAGAAAAAGAAATATATGCTACAAATCCAATGAGCCAGCCGATAAAAAGCTCTGCCAGCACCGCGAAGGAATAGGCCAGCACCGACACCGGCGCCTGAACTACCG
This sequence comes from uncultured Selenomonadaceae bacterium, assembly GCA_964520975.1. Lineage (GTDB taxonomy): Bacteria > Bacillota > Negativicutes > Selenomonadales > Selenomonadaceae > CAZFPA01. The sequence goes on from CAZFPA010000026.1 coordinate 20,446, forward strand.
CGAGCTGATCCACCACGGGAAACAACACGAGCGAGATAGCCAGCGCCGTCCCGACTCGGATGTACATCGGTATATTGATACTGCCAAAAAAAGGAGCAATGACAAAAACGCCGCTCACTCTTGTCAACAGCAGAAAAAACACAGCGGCATGGTTTTGCAACAAATCGTAAAAATCCACAGGCATCCCTCTTTATTCAACCGATATAGGATGGCAGATTCACAAATATATTCATAATATACTCTACCATGATCCGCAGCATCCACGGTCCAAAAATGAGCACCGCAACAAAAACAGCGATAATTTTTGGAATAAACGCCAGCGTCTGCTCCTGAATCGACGTCGTAGCCTGGAAAACACTGACCAGCAAGCCGACCAGCAGCCCCAGCCCCAGCATCGGTGCTGACACCAGCATAACAATCATCAGGGCTTCCTGCCCCAGCTGAATGACTAAATCCCCTGACATAGCACCATCTCCCTATTTAAAGCTCATAATCAACGACTTGATCAGCAGATGCCAGCCATCGACCATGACAAAAAGAAGTATCTTGAATGGCAGGGATATCATAACCGGCGGGAGCATCATCATGCCCATCGACATCAATGTACTTGCCACAATCATATCGATAACAATAAACGGGATATAGATCATGAAGCCGATCTGAAAAGCTGTTTTCAGCTCACTGATAATATACGCCGGAATCAACGTAAAGGTAGATACATCGTCCTGAGACTCCGGACGTTCCGCATTGGACAAATTCACAAAAAGGGCCAAATCAGACTCTCGCGTCTGCTTGAACATAAACTCCCGGATAGGCGCCGCAACATTCTGTATGGCCTCCTCCTGGGTAATCTGCCCGGCCAGGTAAGGCTGCACCCCATTCTCATTCGCCTGTCCCCAATACGGAGACATGATATAAAAGGACAAGAACAGTGACAGTGCAATCACAACCTGATTCGGCGGCACATTCTGTGTGGACAATGCATTGCGCAAAAAGCCCAGCACCACAACAATCCGGATAAAGGACGTCGTCATAATCAAAATTGACGGTGCCAGGGACAAAATGGTCAACACGGCCATAACCTGCAGCGTAACCGCCACATCCTGCGGATTATTCGCCGCCCCTACGCCAATATTTACATTAGGAACCAGTGGTGCAGCCATTGCACTCTGCACCGGTAATAAACAGAAAAACAGCACTCCGCAAAAAGCGAAAAGCCGCCGTTGCTTCAACAACGCCATCCACCCCTTCTCATCTATGATTATCGTCCTTAAACAGGGAAGGAAGCCTTCTCGCAAACTGCTCAATTGAGCTGAACTGTTCGGAAAAAGCCCCATCTGCCGGTGGTTTGGCAAGCATACGGCGGCGCAGCTGCTCGATTTCATCCGAGTCCTTGATTTCACCGAGAAGCGAAATAGAATGCTCCGTCACCCCAAGCATCAAAATACGACCGGCCAGCTCAACTACACAGACGGAACGATTCGGTCCCAAAGGCAGATGTTCCAAAATCCTGCCTCCATTACTGGTAGACATCTGAGCAAACCGGCCGCTTAAGAATTTCGATGCAAAATAAGCCATGACAACGACAAAAGCAAACACCGCAAATAAACTGACCAGGTAGGCCAGCGTTGACCACCAGGACATCTGCGAAGGCCGTGGATCTGTATTTTCATAGCCAGACAAATAACCGCCGCTGCCGGAAGCATCCGGCGCCGCCAATCCAAGGGACGGCAGCGCGGACCAGGCCAGGCATACAGCAACGAGCACAACGGCAGTCAAAAGAATCTTTTTTCCTGCCATCAGCCTACAGCTTTGCGAACAGCTTCCAAAACGCGATCTGCCTGGAATGGCTTCACGATAAAGTCACGAGCTCCGGCCTGAATAGCCTCGATAACCATAGCCTGCTGGCCCATGGCGCTGCACATAACAATCTTCGCATTCGGATCAATCTTCTTGATTTCCTTAACGGCACTGATACCATCCATTTCCGGCATCGTAATATCCATAGTAGTAAGATCCGGCTTGAGCTCCTGATATTTCTCGAGAGCCTTCATACCATTTTCAGCCTCGCCGACAACTTCATAGCCATTTTTCGACAAAATGTCCTTTACCATCATTCTCATAAACGCTGCATCATCAACGACTAACACTCTAACTGCCATTTTCATCTCTCCTCGCGTATAGTTTACCTGTATAGAATCCTATGATTTGTAATCATTATATATGAAATAGCTGCTTTTCTCAAGAGCTGGCTTCTGGCTACTGCAATTTTTGTGCCCGCTCCAACGGACTCACAATATCTGTGATGCGCACGCCAAAGTTTTCATCAATGACGACGACTTCTCCCTTGGCAAGCAGCTTGCCATTCACATGGATGTCTACTGGCTCACCAGCCAGCTTGTCCAGTTCGACAATGGAACCATTCGACAGCTCCAGGATTTCCTTAATGGATTTCTTGGTGCGGCCAAGCTCAACAGTCACCTGCAACGGAACATCCAGGATCAGCCCGATATTCGCATCGTTGACCGATACCGGCTCGCTGGAAAGCGGTGTAAACTGTGCCGGCTGTACCGGAACATTCGACGCTACCTTTGCCTGCATACCATAAGCCGGCATTGCTGCCGCCTGCGGCATCATCGCCGGAGCCGCTGCCATGGCTGGCGGCGCCTGCGGAGCGGGTGCCGGAGTTGGTGCCGGTGCCGGAGCTGCTGGCGCTGGTGCCGGTGCCGGAGCCTCCTCAGGCTCATCGTCCTCACCTGTATGCATGAGGAAATCTACCATTTCCTTGGCTACATCCACTGGCAGAATCTGCATGATCTCACTATCAATAAGGCCATCCACTTCCATCCGGAAGGAAACCTTCACAAGGGGTTCATTCTGATCTACAAGCTTCGTGACCTGATCTTCCGTTCCAAAGTCGATCAGGCTGACCTTCGGAGGCGAAATATCGATTTTCTTATTGAACATCGTCGACAGGGAAGTCGATACCGTGCCCATCATCTGATTCATGGACTCGCCCACGGCACTCATATGAATCTCATTGAGTTCCTCCGGCGGATTCGTACCATCGCCGCCCATCATAAGATCCGCAATAATGGAGGCATCACTTGCCTGAATCGCCAATATGTTATTTCCGTTGATACCTACCGTATACCCGACCTCAACAATCAGGTACGGCATAGGATACTGGTCTTTTATCATGGCCATCGTATCGATGGACACCGCCGGTGTCGTTATAGATACCTTATGACCAAGCAGCACGGACAACGTCGTCGCTGCACTGCCCATGGAGATATTGCCTATTTCCCCCAGGGCATCTTTTTCTATATCTGAGAGCAGATTTGCCACATCAGCAGAAGGAGCTGCGGCGGCCTGTTCTGCCGGAGCATCACCAGCGGCAGGAGCCTCCGCCCCTGCATCCGCTGAAGGTATGCCGCCATTGAGCAGCGCATCTATTTCCTCCTGTGAAATCATCTCATCACTCATCAGTATCTTCATCTCCTTCCGCAGCTACTCTTGTAATCTGTACTGCAGCTTTTTTTCCTGAGGTTCCCGGCCGACAATAGAACTTCGGCTTCGTACCTATAATGCACTTTAATTCATCCTTTACCTTTGTATCCAGCTGCAGTACATCTCCAAAGCCCAAGGTCAAAAACTCCCGGATGGAGATGTCGATGGAACCGAGCTCGACAACCATAGGTACCTGTGTTCTTTCCAGCTTCCGCTGCAGGATTTCAACCTGCTCCGGATGATCATCGTCCTTAGCTACCGAAGCAGCTACCCAGAACGTTGTAGTCAGCTTCGACATAATCGGCTCTAATACCAGATAAGGAATACAGATATTCATGAACCCCTCTGTATTGCCAATCTTCATCTGTAACGTGATAATGACAACCATATCACTTGGCGGTACAATCTGCACAAACTGTGGATTTGACTCCAGTGCCTCCAGTTTCGGCTGCAGCTGGACCACATTGTACCATGCCTCCCGAAAATGCTCCATGGCCTTGCCGAAGGTCCGCCGCATTACGGCTTCCTCGATCTCCGTCAGGACACGCGGCTTCAGGGTATTTTCTCCCTGCCCGCCGAAAACACGATCAATAATTGCAAAGGACACGCCTGTATTGATTTCCATTACCACATTGCCCTTGAGCGGTGGTACCGCCAAAACGCCAATGACGCTTGGATTCGCCAAGGACTGAACGAATTCCTGATAGGTGAGCTGCTCTACTGAGGCCACCTCAACATTCACCAGCGCTCGCAAATGTGTCGACAAATAGGTATTCAACAGGCGGGCAAAGTTTTCATGCAGCATGTTCAAGGTACGTATCTGATCTTTCGAAAACTTATCTGGTCGCTTGAAATCATATGTTTTTATCTTTTTCTGCTCTTCATCCGCTTTGACTTCCTCAGCGGAAACCGCTCCGGTTGAAAGCGCCGACAGCAGCTTATCTATTTCAGACTGAGATAATACGTCTTCCCCCAAGCTTCATCCCCCTTTCCTGCCTGATTTTTGGATTTTATTGCAAAACAAAGCTCGTTATATAAACATCATAAACCGAACCCTCACCTAAGGCCTTGTTCACATCCACCTTGATTTTCTGCTTGAGCTCATCCTGCTTTGCTGCATCGAGCTCATCGATCTTTACGGTGCGCAAAATCTGCAATGTCGTATCGAGGATCTTCGTCTCCGCCAGCGGATTCAGCTTATTGTCCGTAATGTTATCCTTTTTCCCCGGATTCATCTCCATGACGATTCCGACCTTCAGGAAACGACTGGCCTTAATGCCGCCCACATTGACGATAATGCCTTCCTTAGCATCGCCGAGCTTGATAAAGACCCCTGGATCATGATGCTTGGATTCACCGGACGTCGACGTATTCGTCATGAGCTTTGTCGTGACAAAATACGAAATACCCCCAGCTAAAACCAGTCCCACCAATACCAGGGCTGCAATCATAATTATTGGAGATCTTTTTTTCTTCTCTTCTGGTGCTGCTGCATTGGTATTTTCTTCATCAGCCATAGCTGTATCACCCCTCCGTGTATTTATCTATACAAAAATGGATAAATCCCATTGTATATTCAAATTAAAATTTATGCAAGGCACGGCGATAAGCCATAACCCGGCGTACAACCTCTTCCATCTGTTCCTCAACAATCAGTTTCTTGCCATTCGTCAGCGTCACAACCGTATCCGGCGTCTGTTCTATCGTCTCTATAATTTCTGCATTGAGAACGAATTCCCCTTTTTTATTTACATCGGAATTAAATTTCGTAAGTTTGATCATCTGAACTAAACCTCATTTCTAAGAGAATAGCAGGGGAGAGGAACCTCTCCCCCTCATTCCTTCATATTAACGTTTCATGTTGATGAGCGTCTCCAGCATTTCATCACCGACCGTAATGATCTTGGAATTGGACTGGAAGCCGCGCTGCGTGATAATCATATCACTGAACTCATTCGCAATATCGACATTCGACATCTCAAGTGCCGACGGCGTAATCGTTACACCTAA
>CAZFPA010000027.1:0-24579 GCA_964520975.1 uncultured Selenomonadaceae bacterium
TGATGAGCCGACCGTCTGGGCAGAGCCTGGGATTCGTGTTGGCTTTTTTTGTATGAAAAAACGACTATAAAGGAGACTGCAAACAATGGATGAACTTGAACTGAAATATGGCTGCAATCCGAATCAGAAACCAGCCCGGGTATTTATGAAGCAGGGCGAGCTGCCCTTTAAGGTACTGAATGGCAAGCCAGGCTATATCAACCTGCTCGATGCATTCAACAGCTGGCAGCTTGTACAGGAGCTCCGCAAGGCCTCGGGCCTGCCGGCAGCTGCGTCCTTCAAGCATGTGAGCCCGGCCGGAGCCGCTGTCGCTGTACCACTCTCGGATTTACTCAAAAAAGTCTATTTCGTCGAGGGCATCGAATTGTCCCCGATTGCCACTGCCTACATCCGCGCCCGCGGTGCGGACCGCATGTCCTCCTACGGCGATTTTGTCGCCCTTTCCGATGAATGTGACGAGCAGACGGCCTCCTTCCTGGCCCGTGAGGTATCGGACGGCATCATTGCGCCCTCCTATTCGGCCAAGGCGCTCGAAATCCTCAAGACCAAGCGCAAGGGAAACTATCTCGTGATCCAGATGGACCCGTCCTACGAACCGCCGGCCCTCGAATATAAAGATGTCTATGGCGTAACCTTTGAACAGAAGCATAACGATATCGCGATCACGGCCGACTGCCTCAAGGAAATCCCGACGAAAAACAAGGAACTGCCGGCTGGTGCGCAGCGCGATCTGCTCATCGCCCTCATCACCCTCAAGTACACGCAGTCCAATTCCGTCTGCTATGCCAAGGACGGACAGGCCATCGGCATCGGCGCCGGACAGCAGTCCCGCGTCCACTGCACGCGCCTTGCGGGCAATAAGGCCGATGTCTGGTATCTGCGCCAGAGCCCGCAGGTCCTTTCCCTGCCGTTCAAGGCAGATATCCGCCGTCCGGACCGCGACAACGCCATCGACGTCTACATCTCCGATGAATGTATGGATCTGCTCGGCACGGACGACTGGAAGCGCGTATTCACCGAAAAGCCACCGGTATTCACCCGCGAAGAGAAGCAGGCCTGGCTGCGCACCGCAACAGGCGTTGCCCTCGGCTCCGATGCGTTCTTCCCGTTCGGCGACAACATCGAGCGTGCCCACAAGAGCGGTGTTTCGTTTGTTGCCCAGAGCGGCGGTTCCATCCGCGATGACAACGTCATCGAGACCTGCGATAAATACGGCATTGCAATGGCCATGACCCATATCCGCTTATTCCATCACTGATTTTCCAAACAAAAACTCCGGCGCCAGCGCGTCGGAGTTTTTTTATCCACAGGGAGAGGTTTTTCCTAAAATCCTCTTCCTCCTTTATTTACAAGTCTTTTGCTCAATAACTATTCTTATTTTCAAAAGTTATCCACATATTTATCCACTTATGCACGGATTTTTACCTTTTTTCTGTGGATAACCGCCGGATCAGAGCGATATACGCAGGAGTTCCTCCAGCGCATCCCTGGCCTCCGTCTTGGCATTCTGCTTCTGCTTTACCAGCGTATCGGCATTCTTTACGACCGCATGATAAATCTCCTCTTCAATGCTGCCAGGCACCAGATTCTCCCAATTCGCCGCATTATAGGAACGCTCCTGGATGGCATTGCTCGGACGGCCGGTGACCTCCAGTTCAGAAAGGAACTGGATCTGCTGCTTGTCCGGACGGATGTAATAATGCTCCAGATAGTATTTTCCGGGATAGCTGTACTGGGTGCTGTCATCGGTAGTTCCACCCATGCTGTCAAGCTTGATCCATACATCCAGGATCTGCTCGCCGGCAGTATGCGGACAGGTGATCCAGCGGGCCGTCTGCATATCCATGAGATAGCTGTAGGAATTATCCTGGAAAATTTTAACATATCGATTGACTACGACAGGTTTTTTCTGGACATCCTCCGTCTTGGTATCCGTTTTATCGGCAGGTGCCGCAGTTGCAGTCGTAGTCACGGTCTGCGCCGCTGGCTGCGAGCTGTCCGTACTGGCCGGCGGCGCCTGCGTGGCTGCAGCCGCACAGGTTCCCTGTAACAGCAGCGCCAATATACCGGCCAAAACACTATTTCTCAACATCACCCATCATCCTCCCGCTTTCTACATGCTTACCTGTATTCTTCCTTACTTCTGCTTTGGGGTGCCAATCTCCTTTTTTGCCGGCACACCCAGAGGATTTTTTTCTGGCGTACCCGCCTTGCGCGGATAGGCAGCCGCCGTGGCGGCAGTCTTTTTCACGTAAATGACCGCCCGCACGTCGTCAAGCCCGGGCAGCCGGACCGGCTGAACCTGCTGCAGACGACCGCCCAGCATCCCCAGTGCGGGCTTTGCCTCTGCGACCTCCTGCTCATACTGCATGCCCTTGAGGGCCGCGAAGACGCCACCCTTTTTCACAAAGGGCAGGCAATACTCCGCGAGTACAGGCAGCCTGGCCACCGCGCGGGATACCGCGATATCGAACTGTTCGCGATATTCCTTCTGACGGGCGGCCTCCTCCGCGCGCGCATGTACACAACGCACCCCCGTAAGCCCCAGCGCATCAACGACCGTCTGCAGATAGCGCACGCGCTTGTTCAGGGAATCCAGCAGCGTAAGCCGCAGCCCCGGATGCATGATCCGGAGGGGAATCCCCGGAAAGCCCGCGCCGGTACCGACATCCACAAGGCTCGCGTCCTCGGCGAAAAGCTCCGGATTCCAGGCACTCAGGGAATCGATCATGTGCTTGACGGCCGCCTCGCCCGGCTCTGTGATTGCCGTCAGATTGATTTTCTGGTTCCATTCCACCAGCAGCTCATAGTATTTCGTGAACTGCCCAAGCTGCTGCTCCGACAGTACCAGTCCGTAGTCATTCGCTGCCTGCTGCAGCGCCTGTTTAAACATTGGCTTCCTCCATCCTGCGATGCTGCTCAAGATAAACGAGCAATACCGATACATCTGCCGGTGATACACCGGAGATGCGGCCCGCCTGCCCTACCGAACGCGGCCGGATGGCCGCGAGCTTTTCCCGGGCCTCATCGCGCAGGCTCGGCACACTGCGATAGTCGATATCCTCCGGCAGCAGCTTGTTCTCCAATTTTTCCATACGGGCTACCTGCTCGAGCTGCTTTTCAATATAGCCCTCATAGACAATGGAGATCTCGACCTGCCGGCGAACCTCTTCATCGAGCACCGGTAAATCGAAGGCCTGCTGCAGCATGGTATAGGTCACGCCTGTGCGGCGCAGCAAATCATAGAGCGGCGTGGTCGTACGGATATCCGCCAGCCCGGCCGCATGCAACTTATCGAGCGTTTCGCGGTTCGGGTTGATCTTCGTCGTGCGCAACAGCTCCATTGCCTCGGCAATGGCCTGCTTTTTCGCCGTAAACCGCGCATAGCGGGCATCAGAAACGAGGCCGACCCGCCGGCCAAGCTCCGTCAGACGCAGATCTGCATTGTCCTGCCGCAGCAGCAGGCGATATTCCGCCCGGGAGGTCATGATGCGATAGGGCTCCTGCGTGCCCTTGGTCACAAGATCATCGATGAGCACACCGATATAGGCATCCGAACGCTTGAGCACAAGCGGCTCCTCGCCCCGGATGAACATGGCCGCATTGATGCCGGCAATGATTCCCTGGGCCGCGGCTTCCTCATAGCCCGACGTCCCGTTGGACTGGCCAGCGGAAAAGAAGCCGTGGATATCCTTGAATTCCAGCGTGGACTTGAGCTGCAGCGGATCGATACAGTCGTACTCGATGGCATAGCCCGCCCGCATGATCTTTGCATGCTCGAGCCCCGCGATCGTATGCAGAAAATCGAGCTGCACATCCATCGGCATGCTCGTTGACATCCCCTGCACATACATCTCATTCGTATGCAGTCCCTCCGGCTCCAGAAAGAGCTGATGCCGCTCCTTGTCCGGGAAACGCACGATCTTCGTCTCGATGGACGGACAATAACGCGGGCCTACACCCTTGATGATGCCGTTCGCCATCGGCGCCCGGTGGATATTCTCCCGGATGATGCGGTGTGTTTCCGCATTCGTATAGGTAAGCCAGCAGGGAACCTGCTCACGCGTCTTCACATCGCTCATAAAGGAAAAATTATGTGTCTCCTCATCCCCGGGCTGCAGGATCATCTTATCATAATCGAGCGAGCGGCTGTCGACACGTGCCGGCGTTCCGGTCTTGAAGCGCATGAGCCGCACGCCCGCAGCCTGCAGCGAGGCCGATAGCTTCTCGGCCGCCCGCTGGCCGTTCGGCCCGCCGGTATAGGTTTTCTCCCCCAGGATGATCCGGCCCTGCAGATAGGTACCCGAAGCCAGAATGGCCGCCCGGCAGTGATAGATCTCCCCCGTCTCGATGACAACCCCTCGCACCGCGCCATCCTCGACGAGCAGTTCCTCAATGAGCACCTGCTTCACATCGAGGTTCGCCTGCTGCTCACAGGTTTCCTTCATTGTGAACTGATAGAGCTTCTTGTCTGCCTGCGCCCGCAGCGCATGGACAGCCGGACCCTTGCCGGTATTGAGCATACGGTACTGGATACAGGTCTTATCCGCGTTGATACCCATCTCGCCGCCCAGTGCATCGAGCTCCCGCACGAGATGCCCCTTTGCCGGCCCACCAACCGATGGATTGCATGGCATCATCGCTATATTGTCCATGCTCAGTGTCGCAAGCAGCGTCGAACAGCCAATACGGGCCGAAGCCAGCGCGGCCTCTACACCTGCATGTCCGGCGCCAATCACGATTACATCATATTCCCCAGCAACAAACAATGGAAATTCCTCCTCTTCGACAAATCCCCGCCTCACAGCAGTACGTCCGTCATTTTCCTATACAGAACTGGCTGAAAATCTGATCGATGATATCCTCACCGACGGTTTCGCCTGTAATTTCTCCCAATTTTTCCCAGGCTGAACGCAGGTCTATCACAATGAAATCCGCGCTCATACCCGCATCCACCGTCTCCAGCACCGCCTGCAGATGCGCCTGCACCTGCCGCAGGATATCCGCCTGCCGCAGCGTGCTCACAAAGGAAGCCTCAGCGCCGCGCTGCACGCTGCCGTAGACAAACTCCTGGATGCATGCGGCCAATGCGTCCATGCCCAGGGCATGCGCTGTCGATATCGTCAGCACCTGCTTCTGGGGAAGACGTGCCCGCAGCTCCGCCTCCGTGAGCACAGCCGGCAGATCGGCCTTGTTCAGCAGTACCATCGCATCCTTATCGGCAATGAGCCTGAGGATTTCCTCATCCTCAGGCGCGAGCGGACGCGACGCATCGAAAAGCGCCAGTACGAGGGCGGCTTTTTCCACATACTCCCGGGCCTTCTCCACGCCGATCTTTTCCACAACATCCTCCGTTGCCCGGATGCCCGCTGTATCAATGATGCGCAGCGGCACTCCGCCAACGCTCGCATACTCCTCAATACTGTCGCGCGTCGTGCCCGGTACCTCCGTCACAATCGCCCGCTGCTCGCCGAGCAGGGCGTTCAGCAGACTGGACTTGCCGACATTCGGCTTACCGATGATGGCCGTCTCCAGGCCATCCCGCAGGATGCGCCCCGTATGCGCGGCAGCCAGCATCGCGGCAATCTGCTGCTGCAGTTCGCCAATACGGCTTTTGACATCATCGATCACGATATCATCGATATCATCCTCGGGAAAATCAATCGCGGCCTCCAGATGCGCGATGAGCTCCAGGATGAGGTGACGCGCCTGCTGGATTTTAGCCGAAAAACAGCCCGTGAGATGCCCGGCGGCCATCTGCAGCGAGGCCTCCGTCTTGGCCTGGATGATATCCATGACCGCCTGCGCCTGCGTGAGGTCGAGACGGCCATTCAGGAAGGCCCGCTTCGTGAACTCTCCCGGCTCCGCGGGCCGCGCTCCCAGGCGATAGGTCAGCGCGAGAATTTCCCGCAGCGGCAGACTGCCGCCATGACACTGCAGTTCCACCACATCCTCCCTGGTATAGGAATGCGGCGTGCGCATCAAAAGACAGAGGGCCTCATCGAGCGTTCGCCCATCCTCGGCCACTATGCGCCCATAGAGTGCCCGATGGGATTCTGTATCGGCCAGCGTTCGTCCCGACGCGCTCCGGAACAGCGTATCGGCAATCGCAATCGCCCGGCTGCCGCTGAGCCGGATGATGCCGATGCCACTTTCTCCCGGCGCCGTTGCAATGGCGCTGATCGTATCTGCCTGCTGCACAAAAATACCTCCTTAAAGTGCCGCGGTTCAAGAAAAATCCTGATCCTCGTAACAAAAAAGAGCTATCCCATAGAATGAGACAGCCCTTTCACAGTTCTCTCGAAACTTTACAGCAAAATCATGCTTCTTTATGATTCTTCGGCTCAATGACCACCTTGCGGTAGGGTTCATCCCCCGCACTGTAGGTCACCACGCGATAGTTATCCTGCAGGGCCATGTGAATGATCTTGCGTTCATGACGGTTCATCGGCTCGAGCATGACCTTTTCCCCCGTGCGGCGCACCTTGTCCGCCAGGCGTACAGCCAGACGGCGCAGGGTCTCCTCCCGGCGGCTCCGATAGTTCTCCACATCGAGAATGATGCGGATCTTTTCCTCCAGCAGGCCGCGATTGGCCGCCAGATTCGTAAGATATTGCAGTGCATCGAGCGTCTGACCGTGCTTGCCGATCAGGATGCCCAGATTTTCACCAACGAGATTGAAAATATAGCTTTCTTCCTTGTCCTCCCGTTCCATCTTCACATCGAGATGCATGGAAGAAAAAATTTCCTTAAGAAAATTCTCTGCCTTCTCCAGCGGGGAAAGTTCCCGCACTGTAACCCGCACCTTGGCAAGCTTACCGCCAATGATGCCCAAAAAGCCCTTGGAAGGTTCTTCTATAACTTCATAGGAAACACGGCTCTCCGGAAGCCCCAGTTCAGCCAGTGCTGCCTGATACGCCTCTTCGACCGTTTTTCCCGTCTTCTCCAATACCTCTGCCATATCAGGCAGCCCCCTTCTTTACGTTTTCTTCACCACGGTACATCCACCACTGCTGGAGGATCTGCATGATGTTCATCGTCACCCAATAAAGGACAAGACCGGCAGGGAAGCTCAGGCTGATCCAGCCAATGAAAATCGGCATGAAGATCATCATCATCTTCATCTGCTGATTCATGTCTGTCGTCGTCTGCTTCTGCTGGATGAACGTCGTCAACGCAGAAAGTACCGGCAGGATATAGTACGGGTCCGGCATGGAAAGGGTCGGCAGCCAGAGAAAGCTCGGCTCGCCGGTGTACTGCAGATCACGCAGAGCATAGAACATGCCCATGAGGATCGGCATCTGGGCAAAAAGCGGCAGACAGCCGGCCAGCGGATTTACCCCGGCCTCTTTGTAGAGCTCGCCCATCTTTTGCTGCATGAGCTGCGGATTGTTCTTATAGTCCTTCTGCAGCTTTTTCATCGCCGGCTGAATCTCCTGCATGGCCTTCATCGATTTTACCTGCTTTACAGTAAGCGGATAAAGAATCATCTTGATGACGATGGTGAGCAGAACGATTGCCAGACCGTAGTTCTCAAAGCCGATCAGGCCGGTAATATTATGGAAAACCTCCAGTACCGACTGCAGGAACTTTACAACGGGTTCAAAAAACGACCACAAAAAATCCAAATCATCACATCCTAAATCACTATGTTGACACTTATTTCACGGGATCATATCCACCCTTGTGGAATGGATGACAGCGCAGGATGCGCTTGACGGCCATCCAGCCGCCGCGCCAGGGCCCGTATTTTTCTACTGCAATCATTGCATATTCCGAGCAGGTCGGAATATAGCGACAGGAAGGCGGTTTCAACGGTGAAATAAACAACCGGTAAAACTGGATGAGCAATAAAAACAGCTTTTTCATTCATCTCGCCTCTTGTCTGAATATCCCGGCTTTTCTTCCTAAGCTGAGAAAAGCCTTCTCCACTACAGCCATCTTGACATCTACGGCCGACTTGCGCCCGACCAAAAGAAGGCAGAAGCGCTTGTCGATAAGCTCCTGATGCAGACGATAGCTCTCGCGGAGCAGCCGCTTGACACGATTGCGGGTTACCGCATTGCCAAGCTTCTTGCCGGCGGCAAAGCCGACCTTATCCTCCAGCCCATTTGCTGTGAAGACGTACATCACTAAATACCGATTCGCATACGAACGGCCGTAACGGTAAACTTTCTGAAACTCTCTTTTTTGTCGCAGAATCTTCCGCTTCGGTAATTTCAACATGAAAAAAACCTCATTTTTCGCCAAATGGAAAAAATAGGTCACCGGAGTGACCTAATATTACGCCGAAAGTTTTTTTCTGCCTCTGGCACGTCTTCTCTTTAATACGAGACGACCGCCCTTCGTCTTCATGCGTTCACGGAAACCATGCGTAGCCTTTTTCCAATGGTTGTTCGGCTGAAAAGTCTGTTTCATATCCCAAGCACCTCCTTCAATACATACGAGGAACGACTCCCGGTCAAAATCATAACGAGGACAAACGTCAAACGGAATGTCTCCCTCCGAAAAGTGGAACAATGACGTTCTAGACCTATACCAATCGTAAATTTTAACTATAAAGAATTATAGACTACGAAATGAGGGGTGTCAAGAATTTTCGGGGTGTCTGTCCACCAAAACCTGTGGATATTTTCGCCCCTTTTTCCCTTTATCCGGTGAAACCTGTTGATAACTTGCCGCGATTTTGGTAATATATTCTTAACTGCGTATGTGGAATTGCGCACAGGAACGTCGATTTTTTACACAGAAAAAAGTATTTATCAACAGAAAATCAGGAAATATCCACTTTTTATCCACAAAATGGTTTTTTCCCGATTTATACTTATCTTCCTTAAAATAACCCATTTGCGGTAAATTTTCTCCCTGGCAGCTTACCTTTTAGCTGCCAAACTTTATCCACAGCTGTGGATAAAAATGTGTATAACTTTATTCAGATGTTGATAAATATTGTTTATAACATATTTTCAGGGTTTTCCGTATGAAAACCTCTCCCTCGGCGCCAAATAGCATAGAAGCCGTATGGCCACTGCCTTTGCCCGTATTTTTCACCGCTGTATCCAGCGGCAGAAACATCGTTTGCCGAGTCATATTTTTTTAGAAAGGACTTTTCGAATGGACCAAACACAGCTGCGAGCAGTCTGGGAGGGTATCCTGAGCAAAATCAGGGAGAACCTTTCCGAAACCGCTTGTAAACAATGGCTGGCTCCGATCACCCCGCTGTCACTGACTGACACGACACTCGAACTCGGAACGCCAAATGCTTTTTCCAAGGACTGGATTGAACGCTTTTATCTCCCCTTTCTCAAGGAGGCCAGCCTGGCAGTTACCAAAAAAGACCTTACTATTGTTCTCACGAGCCTGGAACAGGAAGCTCCCCCTGAGACAGAGCCCGTAAAGGCCGCTGCTCCGGAGGCGCCGGTGCAGCCAACCCTCATCGATGAGCAGCCGGAGGAGACCGAAACCGCTGAAAGCATTCAGGTTCGCCGTGAAACCCCGGAGCCGATTGCTCCGGGCGATGCCTCTTCACTGAACCCGAAATACGTATTCGAAACCTTCGTCGTCGGCAATTCCAACAGCTTTGCCGAGGCTGCCGCGCAGGCGATTGCCAAATCACCTGGCGAGATCTTCAATCCATTCTTCATGTACGGCGGCGTCGGCCTCGGCAAGACGCATCTCATGCACGCGATTGGACACCGGATTTTGCAGAACTTCCCGGAAAAACGGGTTTTATACATCACCAGTGAAAAATTCACCAATGAGCTCATCAATTCCATCCGTGATGGTAATCCGGAGGCCTTCCGCCAGAAATATCGCAATATCGATGTACTGCTCGTCGATGATATTCAGTTCCTCTCGAAAAAGGAACATACGCAGGAGGAATTCTTCCATACCTTCAACACCCTGCACGATGCCAATAAGCATATCATTCTCTCGAGTGATCGTCCGCCGCGGGAAATCCAGACGCTGGAAGATCGCCTGCGTTCCCGCTTTGAATGGGGACTCATCGCTGATATCCAGACACCGGATCTCGAAACACGTATCGCCATCCTCAAGAAAAAGGCCCTGCTTGAAAAGCTCAATGTACCGAATGATGTCATGGTCTATATCGCGAGCCGCATCGATACAAATATCCGTGAGCTTGAAGGTGCTCTTACACGGGTCGTTGCCTACGCCTCCCTGAACCATCAGGCGATTACAACCGAACTCGTATCCGAGGCCTTCAAGAATATCTTCCCGGCCAATAAGACCAAGGAGATCACACTGGAGGTCATCCAGGAGATCGTCGCGTCCTACTTCAAGATCAATATCGATGATCTTCTTTCCAAGAAACGGCCGCGCAACCTTTCCTTCCCCCGGCAGATTGCCATGTATCTCTGCCGTGAGCTCACCGACACTTCCCTGCCGCAGATTGGCAGCTGCTTTGGTGGCCGCGATCACACCACAGTCATCCATGCCTATGACAAGATCACCAAGGAACGGCAGGAAGACAGCAAGCTCAACAACACCATTCAGGAGCTCATCCAGCGGATTGAACGCATGTAGTGCATAAATCTGTGGATAACCATAAGAAAATCCTGTAGAGCAAATGTGAATAACATCGAGGGAAGGTTGTCCCCGTGGATTTGTGGATAACCTTCCCTATTCTTATCGACAAGTTATTCACGCAGAATCTGTGGACAGCACAAGGCTTTCACCCACTTATGCACTTTTCCACAGGCCCTACTACGACGACTACTATAATTTTTAATATTTTTATCTAAAGTAATAAAAAGAAAGAGGCGCCCAAAAATGAAGTTTACCTGCCAGAAAACTGAATTGGTCCAGGCCATACAAACTGTATCGAAGGCCGTATCCAGCAAACCGCAGATGCCGGTATTATCCGGTATATATTTAAAAGCTGAAGATGGAACCCTGGAACTGCAGGCTACCGATTACGAAATCGGCATCCTTTGTCAGATTGGAGCTGAGGTCGAGACGCCGGGCAATATCGTACTTTCCGGCCGTTATCTGCAGGAGGTCACCCGCCGTCTGCCAGGTGAAACCGTAGAAATCGACTTCGACCGGCAGGAGCAGATCGCCCATATCCGTTCGAATACCGCGAACTTTACGCTCCTGAGCATGCCAGCCTCTGACTTTCCGACGATCCATGCCCTTGACGGCAACATCAATTTCAAGATCCGCGACAATATCCTGCGCGATCTTATCAGCAAGACGGCTTTCGCCTGCTCCAATGATGAGGCGCGTCCGGTATTTACGGGCTGTTCGATGGAACTCAACGATTCTTCTGTCACCATGGCCGCGACGAATACACATCGGCTGGCCGTCAAGACGGAAGTGCTCGATGATTTCACGGGCAGCATGAAGATCATCATTCCGGCCAAGATCCTGGGGGAGCTTTCGCGCATCATGATTTCAGAGATTCCGGAATATGTGGATGTCACCTGTTCCTACAATCAGATCAGCTTCAGATTCGATCATGTCTACCTGACTTCGCGACTCATCGAAGGTCAGTTCCCGGATTATCGCCGGGTCATCCCGCCGGAATTCCATACGCGGGTAACGCTCAATACCGATGGTTTCTCGGCAGCGGTGGACCGTGTATCCCTCATCTCGCGTTCCGGGGATTACAATGTCATCACACTGGAATTCGCTGGCAGCCAGGTGCGTATCTTCTCGAACAATCCGGATATCGGTAACGCCGAGGAGACCATGCCGGCAATCATCGATGGCCCGGATGTCACGATTTCGTTCAATGCCAAATACGTGACGGATGTGCTGAAGAACCTGACGAGTGATACATTCTATTTTTCATTAAATGAGACTTTAAGCCCAGCCGCAGTACGGCAGCCGGAGGACGATACCTTTACCTACATCGTTACACCGGTGCGTACGGCAGCGCACTGAAAACGGCATAAGGCTGCTGGCTGCCCTTCGGGTCAGTCAGCAGTTTTTTCATACCATCCAGTGATTACTGGCGATAATTTTATAGAATGCAGTGCTTTTTCTGCATCGCGAAAGGAATAAAATCATGGAAACAATAAAAATCAATACGGAGACAATCCAGCTCGATCAGCTGCTCAAATGGGCGGGCATCATCGCTTCCGGCGGTGAGGTAAAGGTACTGTTGGAGGACCAGCGCATCAAGCTCAATGGCACTATCGAGACGGCCCGCCGCCGCAAGCTCAAAATCGGCGATGTGGTTGAGATCGACGGCATCGGCAGCTGGAAGGTAGCAGGGCAGGACGAGTAACATGAAGGTGCGTGGCCTGCAGTTAATAAATTATCGGAACTATAAAGAGCTGGAGCTATCGCTGAGCGATACCATCAATATTTTCCTCGGGCAGAACGCCCAGGGAAAGACCAATATTGTAGAGGCTGTTTATTATGCGGCTGTAGGACATTCCTACCGGACAAATCAGGAAGCGGATCTCATTCAGTGGGATGCCCCCGGAGGCAGTGTGAAGCTGCTGTTTGAACGCCTGGGGGTAGAAAATGTGCTGGAGTTTACCTTCAGTCGCGAAAAACGGCGGCGCATTCTTTATAACAGTCAGCCTATCCGTCTGAAGGAGCTCATCGGCGCGATGAATGCCGTGCTCTTTTCGCCGGAGGATCTCTTTCTGATCAAAGGAGCGCCGGCCGGGCGCCGCCGCTTCCTCGATATTGAGATTTCACAGGCGAGTCCGTCCTATTATCATGAGCTCGCGAGCTATAACCGTCTGCTGCTGCAGCGCAACACGCTGCTCAAGCGTATCCGGGAGCGTTCGGCCAAGGCCTCGATGCTGGAGATGTGGGATGGGCAGCTGGCGGCGAGTGCGGCCAGAATCGTGACAAAGCGCCTTGAGGCCGTCAAAAAGCTCAATATGCTGGCAAATCTTATGCAGCGGCGCATTTCGGGCAATGAGGAAAACCTTACGGTTGCCTATGAACAGAGTGGTGCAGCGGGCGAAACGGTGACAGATGACCTCGTTTCATGGTATAATAAGAAGATTGAGGAATCTGTAGAGAACGATATCTGGCGCGGCTCTACCAGTGTAGGACCGCATCGTGATGATCTGATGCTCGAGGTCAATGGCATCGAGCTCAAGGCCTTCGGTTCCCAGGGGCAGCAGCGTACTGGCGTACTGGCGCTCAAGCTCTCAGAGCTTGAGTTCATCCGCTCCGAGACGGGCGAATATCCGGTATTGCTGCTGGATGATGTGATGAGTGAGCTGGACGCTGGCCGGCGGGAGCAGCTTTTGCAGTTCATCCGCCGGGAGCATATCCAGACCATCATAACAGCTACGGATGAAGCGTATTTCCCGGCCCAGCGCATCGGCCGTTACTATCGGGTCAACGCGGGGCATATTACAGCGGGGTGAGAGCATGGCAAGGCGGTTCGCAAGATTTGAACGCGTAGAGGCGATTCTGCCGAAGATGGTGAAGAATATGGGAATCGGGCCGGAGTTCAAGGCCCGTATGGTGCTGTTCTACTGGCCGAAGATCGTCGGTCACGATATCGCCGGCCATGTGCGTCCGGTACGTGTGTCCTTCCATACGCTTTTTCTCTGGGCGGAAAACCCTTCCTGGGCAAATCAGCTCATGCTCATGCGGCTGGAAATCGTCGATAAGGTGAACCACTTCATGGGCGAGCGCATCATTCATGAGATACGCTTTGGACCGCCACCGGATAAGAAGCCGGTGCAGGCAGCGGCGAAGAATGAGGAAATGCTGCTTGTGAAGGAGATCCGGCGGCAGGTGCTTTCACCGGCCGCGGAGGAAAAGGTTGCCGAGCGCTGTGCGGGGGTAGCCGATGACGAGCTGCGGGAGCGGCTCGCCAAGGTCTATCGCAAGCAGCTCTGTGCGCAGCAGGCCAAGGAAAAGCAGCAATGGCATCCCTGCGCGGGCTGTGGTGTGCTCTGTCCGAAGGAAAACGAGCTTTGCAGCGCCTGTGCGCGGCAGGCCCGGCAGCAGACGGCGGCCAAGATCCAGGAAATCCTGGCCGCGATGCCCTGGGCCCGCTACCGTGATATCTATGCGGTAGTGAAATGCACGCCGGAAATGGTGAATTATCAGCGCATGCTGCTGCTGCAGCGGCTCGTGGCGAAGCTGGCGCCTGGTGATCATGAGAGCCTGGATGCGCGTATGCTCGTGATGCTCTATCGTTCTTTGCCGCCGGAGCAGCTGACGGCTGAGATCATGGAACAGACACTGCACCGGCTTCGCTACGATATTGATCCGAATCTTTACCGTCGCGAGTACAAGAAGCGCAGTGCCGGTTCAGGACGGGAATATGGAAAGAACTACCAGAAAAAGTATCAGAAGAATTACCGGCGCCGCAGTGCGCAGCATCCGGACTGACAGGAGGAAATAGCATGTATCTTCATTTAGGCGGCGATGCCGCTGTGGCCGAAAAGGATATCATATCCATTCATGACTATGCTATTTTCCATCGGACGGAAAACCGGGAATTCATGCGCCAGCTGGAAGCATCGGGGCATCTGGTGCAGCTCGCGGACAAGGAGCCAAAATCGCTGGTTATCACGGTAAATAAAGCATATCTGTCAGCGATCTCTTCGGTTACGCTGAGGCGGCGGGCTGGCATGGTATTTGATATAGATGATAAATATTGATCTTTATGGAGGATAAATAAATCTTATGGAAAAAGAAAATGAGAAGCTGACTCCGGAAGCAATGAGGGAAAACGAGGTCAATGCACCAGTGGATGAGCTGGAGGATAAGGATCTGGACCTCGAGAATGTTGAGATTCACATGAATGAAAGCAGCGCGGACGTTTCCTCGGTCGAGGGCGATTATGGCGCTGAGCAGATTCAGATACTGGAAGGCCTGGAGGCTGTCCGCAAGCGTCCTGGCATGTATATCGGCAGCACTTCAGAGCGCGGCCTGCATCATCTCGTCTATGAGGTTGTCGACAACTCCATTGATGAGGCCCTGGCTGGCTACTGTACGAATGTAGACGTGACCATTCATGAGGATAACAGCATCACTGTTGTCGATAATGGGCGCGGTATCCCGGTTGATATGCACGAAAGCGGCAAGCCGGCTGTTGAGGTTGTTCTGACCGTGCTGCATGCGGGCGGTAAGTTCGGCGGCGATGGCTATAAGGTATCCGGCGGCCTGCATGGCGTTGGTGTTTCGGTCGTAAACGCTCTGAGCGCGTTCATGGATGTTGAGGTCAAGCGCGATGGCCAGATCCATGCGATTTCTTTTTCCCGCGGCATCACCAAGAGCCCGTTGAAGGTCATCGGCGATACGGAGGAATCCGGTACCAAGGTACATTTCCTGCCGGACCCGGATATTTTCACGACGACGGTCTACAGCTTCGATACGCTCAAGCATCGGCTGCGTGAGCTGGCTTTCCTGAACCAGGGCATTACGATTACGCTGAATGATGAGCGCACGAGCCATAAGGAGACTTTCCATTTTGATGGCGGTATCCGTTCCTTCGTCGAGCATCTGAACCGCAAAAAGGAAAAAATCAATCCGGAGCCGATCTATTTCAATGGCACCAAGGATGATACAGTCGTTGAGATTGCGCTGCAGTACAATGACAGCTATATGGAAAATATCTATAGCTTTGTAAATAACATCAATACGGAGGAAGGCGGCACGCATCTGGCTGGCTTCAAGATTGCGCTCACGCGCGCGGCCAATGATTTTGCCCGCCGGCAGGGTGTCCTGAAGGCTTCGGATGCCAATCTGTCCGGTGAGGATGTGCGTGAGGGCCTGACCTGCGTCATCAGTCTGAAGATCCGTGAGCCGCAGTTTGAGGGCCAGACCAAGACGAAGCTCGGCAATTCGGAAATCCGCGGCATCGTGGATTCCATTGTGACGGAAGGGCTTTCGGAGTATTTTGAGGAAAATCCGGCTATCACGAAAAAAATTCTGGAGAAATCCATCATGGCTTCCCGGGCGCGTGAAGCAGCCCGTAAGGCCCGTGAGCTTACGCGCCGCAAGAATGCCCTGGAGGTCAGCAGCCTGCCGGGCAAGCTTGCTGACTGCTCCATCAAGGACCCGGAGCAGGCCGAGATCTACATCGTCGAGGGTGATTCTGCAGGTGGTTCCGCCAAGCAGGGCCGTGACCGCCGTTTCCAGGCCATCCTGCCGCTGCGTGGCAAGATCCTCAACGTCGAGAAGGCACGTCTTGACCGTATCTTTGCGAATGCCGAGATCCGGACGATGATCACCGCCTTTGGTACAGGCATCAGCGAGGATTTCGATATCGCGAAGCGCCGCTATGGCAAGATCATCATCATGACCGATGCCGATGTCGATGGCGCGCATATCCGTACGTTGCTGCTCACGTTCTTCTATCGCTATATGAAGCCGCTCATTGAGCATGGCCATGTCTACATTGCCCAGCCGCCGCTCTATCAGATCCGCAAGGGCAAGAAGCATTGGTACACCTACAGCGATGAAGAGCTTGCGAGCAAGCTCAATGAGGTTGGCCGTGATAATTCCACGGTACAGCGCTACAAAGGTCTGGGTGAAATGAACCCGGAACAGCTTTGGGAGACAACGATGGACCCCGAGGGCCGCACGATGCTGCGCGTTCACATGGAGGATGCCGAGGAAGCGGATGAGCTTTTCACGATTCTCATGGGCGACAAGGTAGAGCCGCGCCGTCAGTTCATCGAGGAACACGCAAATCTCGTAAGAAATCTGGATATCTGATACAGCAGGAGCAGCGCGAGCTGCTCCTTTTTGTTGCGGAAAAAGGGATGCTTCTGCAGCGTTCTTTGCTCATTAAACATAAGATTGCAAATTGCTTGACAATTTCAGGGAAGAGGATTATAGTTATCTCAAAATGGGAAATGTGGTTGTTTTTAACTAGTACATCGTACACGAAATAACTGGACCAGAAGTACGCAGGATGAATTTTCAGCTGCAAGGCGGAGGAGTGAGGCATAGCGGTGGCTATGCCGATTGACGACAACGCGGCAGATGGAAATTCAGACAAGTAATTCGACTAGGTATTTCGTGCACGCTGTACTAGATAAGTGAAAATAATCACAAAAGTGAAAGCAGAGGAGGCGTTGTTTATGGCAAACAGAATCATCCTGAATGAAACGTCGTATTTTGGTCCGGGGGCCATTCAGGAAATCGCTCATGAGGTCAAGAATCGCAGGCTGAAAAAGGTCATGGTCGTAACGGATCAGGATCTGATGAAATTCAAGGTCGCGACAAAGATCACGGAGCTGCTGGAGCAGAATCACATCGATTACAAGGTATATGACAAGATCAAGGCGAATCCTACCATCACCAATGTGCAGGAAGGGGTTGCTTTCTGCCGGAAGTGTGGTGCGGATGTACTCGTAGCGGTCGGCGGTGGCTCGGCAATCGATACGAGTAAGGCCATTGCAATCATCATGACGAATCCGGAATTCGCTGATGTGCGCAGCCTGGAGGGGGCATCGCCTACAAAGAACAGGGCCATGCCCATCATTGCCGTATCCACGACTTCAGGAACAGCTGCTGAGGTCACCATCAACTACGTCATTACCGATGAGGAAAAGCATCGTAAATTCGTCTGTGCGGACCCGCATGATATTCCGGTCATTGCCATTGTCGATTCGGATATGTGCGCTTCCATGCCGCCGCGCCTTTGTGCATCGACCGGTATGGATGCGCTGGTGCATGCCATCGAGGGCTATATCACCAAGGGGGCCTGGGAGCTTACCGATATGATGCACATCAAGGCGATCGAGATCATTTCCCGCTCGCTGCGCGCCTCTGTCCAGGGGGATAAGGCGGGCCGGGAGGCCATGGCACTCGGCCAGTACATTGCCGGCATGGGCTTTTCTAATGTCGGGCTTGGCATTGACCATTCCATGGCCCATCCGCTCAGTGCGGTGTATGATATCCCGCATGGCACTGCCTGTGCGATTCTGCTGGCTCCGGTGCTGAAATTCAATGCGCCGGCAACCGGTGAGCGCTATCGGGAGATCGCGCGGGCCATGGGCGTAGAGGGCGTAGACGATATGAGCCAGGAGGAATACCGTGAGGCGGCCATTGCCGCGGTTGAAAAGCTCAGTACGGATGTAGGCATTCCCACGAAGCTTTCGGCGCTCGGCGTCCTGGAAAAAGACCTGGACTTCCTGGCTGCTTCGGCTATTGCCGATGCCTGTACGCCGGGGAATCCACGGGATGTGACCAAGGAGCAGATCATCGAGATCTACAAGTCTATATTCTGAGGGGAGGATTCCTTTCCGATGGCTGAGGCTTGCTGTCCTTTGTGGATGGCAGGCCTTTTTGCTGCAGCGGTCTTTTATTGTCGTGCAAAGGATAGGACTTGCCAGCATCTGGTAAAAAGCACTATGATAAAAGCAGACGGAGATTCTGATGAAAGAGCAGGAGGGATTTTATGCTGCAGGTCAAAGAGGTTCTGCAGTCACCGACGTTCCAAAATTTCCAGTTACTGGCAGGCGAGCAGGGCCTGGAGCGTGAGGTGCGCAGTGTTTCCATACTTGAATATGAAGCGGTCATCGACAATTTTGCCGATTTCAGCGCCGATACGCTGATTCTGACCTCCTTGTTCTATGCCCGGGAAAATCCCGGCCTGCTGCTGGAGGCGCTGAAGGCGCTGACAGCGCGGGGGATTGCCGGTTTTGCGGTGAAGGCGGTATTTTTTCAGGAGCTGCCCGCTGAAGCTGTTGCCTTTGCCCGGCAGCAGGGACTGCCGCTTTTTCTTTTTCACGATACCTATATGGAGGATATCGTGGTCGCCGTCAATGATCTGCTGAAAATAAAGCAGAACTACCTGCTGCTGGAGGAAAAGGTCGCTTTTTTGCTGCAGGTGGACAAGCCATCGTCGGTTATTGGCGATACAGCGCACGAGATCAATCCGTTTTTCGCGCCTTTTCTGCTTTCAGCCTATATTCTCCCCAAGGATATGAAGGTTTCCCTGCGTGAAGTGCAGGCCTTTTTTGAGCGTCTGTTCTACAAAAAATACCGTCAGCTGCAGAATGAGACGTATTCCTATATCAAATACGGCAGCGGTATTCTGCTGCTGGCTTCGTTCCGCAAGGAGGAGGTACCGGGGGATGTCGTTCTCTTTTTCCGGCAGCTCATGCGGCGGCTCGATATCATTCCAGAGGATTTTTTCCTCGGCATCAGTACGCTGCACCGGACCTTCCACCGGCTCGATACGGCGGTGCGGGAAAGTCTGCATGCCAATACCTGTGCGCGCTTTTCCGGGCAGGAGAGCCTGGTATACGATGCGCTGGGCATGGACAGCTTTTTGCTGCTCTTGGCGGACAACAAGGATATGGCGTTGCCCTGGCGGGAGGCCGTCCGGGTGCTGCGGGAATATGATGAAAAATATACATCGAGTCTTCTGGATACCATGCAGCTTTATGTGGAGGAGCATGGCGAGATCGCCGCAGTGGCCGGACGGCTGTTTCAGCATCCGAATACCATCCGCTATCGTATCAAAAAGGCCCGGGAGCTTCTGGAGCCTGTGTTCGGCGAAACGGATTTCTATGAACAGCTGTTCCTTTCACTGCGCCTTTATCTGTATGATCGCTTTGAGGATAAAAGGCGGCATGGCATGGCTGGAAAAAAATAATTTTGACATTTTGACATTTATGCTTGCAATGTGAAAAAAGCTGTGCTATATTATCTTTAAAAGATATTCCTCAAGGGGAGTAGCCTAACGGCCTGTCATCGTCAGTACGGATGAAAATCCCGGTGCGGCCGGCATGAAGATGTAAGCGAGACCTTGTTCTATATGCATTTATGTGTATGGGGCAGGGTCTATTTTTATACAGGTACAAAGGAGCATGATATATGGAGGGTATATTTTCCGCTCAGTGGCTGGCAGCGTTGGGAAGCATTCTGCTGCTGGACCTTATTTTGAGCGGTGACAATGCGATTCTTATCGCATTGGCCTGCAAGAATCTACCGGAAGGCAAGAAGATCAAGGCCATGGTGATCGGCGGCCTGGGGGCCGTGCTCATCCGGATTCTCTGCACATTGGGCGCGACGGGGCTGCTGGCCGCCCCGTATCTGGAATTTATCGGCGGTGCGGCGCTTTTGTATATCGCATTGCATCTGCTCATCGACCATGGGACCGATGAGGATGGCGGTGTACGTCCGGCGACGCTGGGAGCGGCGGTACGCACGATTCTTGTGGCGGATTTCATCATGAGCATCGATAATATCCTGTCACTGGCGGGGGTAGCCAATACGGTAGACCAGGGAAAATGGAGCCTCATCATCTGCGGGCTGCTCATCAGCATCCCCATCGTGCTCTGCGGTGCCCAGTTCTTTTTGCTCATCATGAAGAAGGTACCGGCCATCATTTACGCCGGTGCGGGCATCCTGGCCTATACGGCCGCGAAGCTCATGGTCATGGACCAGGGCGTCGGCAGCTATATTGCCGCCTATGCGCCCTATATGGAAGTGCTTTTCACGGTCGGTGTGCTGAGCATCGGCTTTTATAAGAATCATTACCAACAGGTACATTGAGGAGGAATCAATCATGAACACTTTAAAGACAACACTGTTGATGGCCCTGCTGAGCGGTATACTTGTCGCAGTAGGCGGCGCTATCGGCGGTTCACATGGTGCCGCTATCATGCTGCTCATCTCGCTTGGCATGAACTTCTTTTCCTACTGGTACAGCGACAGCATCGTTCTGCGCGCGTATTCAGCGCAGGAGGTAACAGCGGAGCAGGCACCGGAGCTTTACCGCCTGGTGGCGAATCTGGCGGCGAATGCGGGCCTTCCTATGCCGAAGGTCTGCATCATTGACAGCGATGTGCCGAATGCCTTTGCGACCGGACGCAATCCGTCGCATGCTGCGGTAGCCGTTACGACGGGCATCATGCGCGTGCTGCAGTACGATGAGCTCGGCGGCGTACTCGCTCATGAGCTTTCGCATATCAAGCACCGGGATACGCTCATCTCCACGATTGCAGCTTCCATTGCGGGCGTGATCTCGATGATTGCGAATATTGCGCAGTGGGCGGCGATCTTTGGCATGGGCCGCTCGGATGATGACGACAACGGCGGTCTTGTAGGCTCACTGTTCACTATCATTGTGGCGCCGATTGCCGCAATGCTCATCCAGATGGCAATCTCGCGTTCGCGTGAGTATGAGGCCGATAAGAGCGGCGGCCAGATCTGCGGCAATCCGCTGGCGCTGGCTTCGGCACTGGAAAAAATCGAGTATTATGCGCAGCATGCGCGCCCAATGGAGCAGGCAACACCGGCTACCTCTCATCTCTTCATCGTGAATCCGCTCAAAAATTCCGGGCGGGCACTCATGAGCCTGTTCAGCACCCATCCGGCAACTGCCGATCGTATCGCACGCCTGCGGGCGCAAGCCGCCGGCCGGGAATAAGCAAGACTAAAAAATGGCAAAAAAAAAGCATCCTTCGTGGATGCTTTTTTTGTAGAATCCTATAGAGTTATCGGCTTTAACGCCATGGTGCAAGCTTTCGTTGCGCGAAAACCATCCAATCCGTGCTTCTCTTTGGGTTAGAGCTTTTCAATCGAGGTCTTGGGCGCGATGGTCATGAGACCCATGATCGCGAGGACCTGATTCAGTGTCTGTTTCATACCCATCGTGTTTTTCACTACGTAGTGGGAGGTTTTCCAGGTATTGAATTCACCGTTGTTCTCAGCGTATTCCAGATGATATTTGATATCCTCGTTTGTATGGCCGAGGCGAAGCATGCGTTCCACGAGTGCAACGTAATCGCACATGAGATAGATGGTCTCAAGATTGCCGCTCAGGAGCTTGGATACCTGTTTGATGCCGTTCGGGTCAAGCAGAAGTACACTGATGCGGTGTGTTTTGAGCGCGGACAGCATATCGTCCTTGAGCACCCCATAGTATTCACCCTTATAGGTGACCTTGACAATCCAGTCCTTCTTGAAGAATGTATCCCGGTCGATAAAATGATAAATCGTTGTATCGCTGTCAATTTTGTTTGGTTTTCTTGTTGTGTAGGTTGGTATGTAGTTCAGGCCCATAGAAATCAGCTGCCGCAATAATGTCGATTTGCCACAGGCATGAGGCCCAACTAAAGCGTAAATTTTATTTGTCATCAGGAATCACACCTCTATTGCCGGAAATTTTATGCTTCTTAGCAATCCGCATGGAATACACGAGGCATTCGTTTGTTTTGCGGTCTGATTTGCTGCTGAAAGGCCGCTGTGGATGTACTCCAAAGTATCTGATTAAATTCTATCATAAATTATCCGTCAAATAAATAGAATTTGAAAATTTTCAGTCAGCAGGCAAAATATATGACAAAAGCGGGAGCTACCGATCGCTCCCGCTTTTGCTGCCTCTATACCTTCTGCCATCTGCTATGTAACATAGCAGCTCCCCACTGACTATAATACACTATTTTTTCTTAAATGGCAAGAGATAGGCTCTCTATTCTTTATGTCGTTATTTTAAAATGAGGGGTTGTCAATAGCCGGGGCTTTCTCCGGCTATCAACATGATTTATTTTAAGATGCTTTGCCCTGCTTGTCAATAGAATTTCATCAAAAATTTATCTTTTCATAAATAAAAAGTATAATTAATAAAAACTCTGACAGAATATAAAAACATGGAGGGAATTTCAATAGAAAACGCGAATTTATACCATTACGAAAAGAAAAGGTCTACTGAGAATCTGCACCAGGGGGGATTATCATGCACTTCTATTGTGAGAAATGTAAAAAACAATATCCGATGAATACTACGGAATACAGATGCAAATGTGGCGGTCTGTTCCGGCTCTTCAAGGAAGCGGATGCCGAGCATGCCGAGGAAATCTCCATTGGTGCATCGCCGACGAATCTTTTCCAGATTGAAGTACAGGGGATGGACTTTTATCTCAAGATGGAGAATCTCCAGCCTACCGGCTCCTTTAAGGACCGCGGGGCGCGTACGATGGTGAGTGAGCTGCGGCGGCTCGGTATCAAGAAAATCGCGCTCGATTCCTCGGGCAATGCCGGGGCTTCTATTGCCGCGTATGCAGCGGCGGCCGGGATAGAGTGCACGGTCTATGTGCCGGAGGATATTTCCTCGGGCAAGCTCGAGCAGATCGCCCAGTATGGTGCGCAGATCGTGAAGGTTCCGGGCGGGCGCATGGAAGCCTGTGCGGCGGTCAAGCAGAATCTCGGGGATGCCTACTATGCTTCGCATGTCTACAATCCGCTGTTCTTTGAGGGCATGAAGTCTATGGCTCAGGAAATCTATGAACAGCTTGGCAATACGGTGCCGGACTATATCTTTTTGCCGGTGGGCAACGGGACCATGCTGTTGGGACTCTACTATGGCTTTGCTGAAATCGGTCGCCTGCCGCATCTCGTGCCTGTACAGAGCAAGAGCTGTGCGCCGCTGTATGAGGCGTTCCATCAGCTGCCGGCCATGCGCAAGACAAAGACCATTGCGGAATCCATCCGCATTGAGTCGCCAAAGCGTCTTGAGGATATGATCCAGGCCGTACGGAACAGCCAGGGCGATGTGCTTGCGGTCGATGATGCGGAGATCGTTCAGGCCGCGCAGTACCTGGGGCATCATGGAATTTATGCCGAGCTCACCTCCGCAGCGGCACTGGCCGGTGCGCTGCGCGTATTCCGCCATGGCAAGCCGGATAATTACAAGGTCATACTGCCGCTCACCGGGGCTGGCTTCAAGGTCTGACAGGCAGATTAAATGTATTTGGATGGAGCGATATTCCTTTGACAATAGAAACATTGTTCTTTTTAATCAGTATGGGCTTTCTGGCGGCGTTCATCGATGCGGTGGTCGGCGGCGGTGGACTGATTTCGATTCCGGCGCTGCTTTGGACGGGGATACCGCCTATCACAGCGCTTGGGACGAACAAGCTGGCTTCGACGATGGGAGCGATTGCGAGCTTTACGGCCTTTGTCCGGTCGGGGCGGGTTGATCTGAAACTCGTGCGTATTCTCTGCCCGTTGTCTTTTGTGGGTTCCTTGCTTGGTGTGATGGTAGTACAGCAGATACCAGCGGATTTTTTGCGGCCGCTGGTTCTTTTCATGTTGATTCTGGTAGCAATTTATAGTATCTGTAAAAAGGACTGGGGGCGGGAAAAGGTCTATACAGGACTTACCCGGCGCCGGCTTTTTTTGAGTGGAATCGTTGCGGCGGCCTTTGGTTTCTATGATGGTTTTTTCGGTCCTGGCACGGGTTCCTTCCTCATCTTTGCTTTTCTGTGCCTGGGCTTTGATTTCCTCGGTGCGGCAGCCAATGCCAAGGCTCTGAATTTCGCGAGCAACATTGCGGCCGCTATGCTGTTTTCGGTCTTGGGCATTGTGGATTTTTCCTATGCAGTGCCGATGGGGCTCGCGATGATAGCGGGTGCCTGGTGCGGCGCCCGTATGGCACTAACGCATGGAACGGGCTATGTAAGGCCGCTGTTCATCGGCATGACCATGCTGCTCATCGGCAAGCAGGTATTTGATCTTTTAAAATAAATTTTAAATATAAAAAAATAAAAATTAGTAATCTTACAAAAAGACTTTTGGGCAAAAAGTCGATATTTATATCCGGGCAATAAAAAATAGTTTACTCTATCCATGATTTAGATTAGAATAGAAGGCAATACAGCG
>CAZFPA010000028.1:0-24555 GCA_964520975.1 uncultured Selenomonadaceae bacterium
GAAAATTCATCCTGCGTACTTCTGGTCCAGTTATTTCGTGTACGATGTACTAGGACAGGTACGGCAATAAAAATAGAAGCAGCTCCTGGCGACCGGGAGCTGCTTCTGTTTTCTATTATTTTGCCCGCTCCTGCTTCAGTGTGTTCTTGCAGAAGTCCATGAAGGACTGCGCGGCCTTGGAAATATAGCGATCCTTTTTCCAGGCCAGACCGACGTCGACAAAGATTGGTTCGTCAAGTGGCAGGGCCTTGATGCCAGGGGTGCCCTCGACGATGAAATCGAGCAGGAAGGCCAGGCCGACGCCGCTGCTCACGAGGCCCTTGATGGTCTCAATCTGGTTGGATTCGAGCACGATATTCGGTGTGATATTGGCTGCCTTGAGCTTGTCGAGTACCAGATGGCGAAGGAAGGAGCCTTCCTTGAGCATGATGAGGTCGGCATCCGTAAGGTCCTGGATGCCAATGGATTTCTTGGCCGCAAGCGGGTGATTCTCCGGCACGCAGGCCGCAATCTGGCTCGTGGACATTGGCAGGAGCTGCAGGCTTTGGGCGGCATTCGAGATGATGACGATACCGAAATCGAGCTCATCGCGTTCAAGCTGCTCACGGATGGCCATGGAGCCTTCCTCATAGAGATAAATGTCAAGATGCGAATACTGTTTCTGGAAGCTGGAGAAGATCTTCGGGAACAGATAGGCGCCGATCATGGAGGGAATACCGATTTTAATCGTGCCCTTTTGCAGCTGTTTGTAATCGTTGACCTCGAGCACCGCGTCCTGGATATTGCGCAGGGCGAGCTCGATGCGATTGAGGAACACAGCGCCCTCCGGTGTAAGTGCCAGCTGCTTCTGGCTGCGGTCAAACAGCTGTATGCCGAGTTCGGCTTCCAGCTTCTTGATTGCCACGGTGATATTCGGCTGGGACACGCGCAGGCGTTCGGCGGCTCGGGTGATGTTCTTCAGCCGGCTGGCCATTTGAAAATATTCGAGTTGTCTTAATTCCATTTGTATCGCTCCATTTTATGATAAATTGAAATTATTCTATGCACATTATATCATATTTTAAACGCATATATGATACGATAACAAAAATTTATTTGCTATTTTTTTGCAATATATTTTCTGATTTTTAAAAAAAGAGGACTTTTAGCGTTGAAAATAGGAGAAAAGATATTTGATAAAAGATGGGATTTGGGATAAAATTTACATTACATAGTAGGATTTTGCAAGTTTTTATGGAATAAGTACAAATAGATAGATTTGTGCGTATTACAGCTAATATAGATATTTGTACAGGCTTAAGGAAGAGGAGGACTTATTTTGGAAAAATCTACGCTCATAGGAATTGTCATGGGGTTTGTATCGGTATTCGTAGGAATGGTCTTGAAGGGGGCGCCAATTACGGCGTTGAACAACCCGGCAGCATTTCTGATCATTATAGGAGGAACATTTTCCTGCTTATTCATCGGCTTCAATATGGATCAGCTGAAAAATTTCCCCAAACTGATAAAGAGGACCTTTCAGGTTCCTCCTGAACAAGAAAAAGCGGAGCTCTTGCGGCTCTTTATCGAGCTTTCGCAGATTGCCCGTCGTGAAGGTATCCTGGCACTGGAGAACAAGGTGTCCGAGATTGAAGATCCGTTCTTCCGTACGGGTCTCGGCATGGTCATCGATGGCATGGACCCGGATTTCGTAAGCGATGTACTTGATGCTGAGCTGCAGATCATGCAGGAACGTCATGCCGAGGGACGTTCGATGTTCACTCAGGCTGGTACCTATGCTCCGACACTCGGTGTTCTCGGTGCCGTTGTTGGTCTGATTGCCGCCCTGGGTAACCTGAAGGATATTGATAAGCTTGGTCATTCCATTGCAGCGGCATTTATTGCGACCATGCTTGGTATCTTCACCGGATATGTTCTTTGGCTGCCGTTTGCAAACAAATTAAAAATCCTGTCGGATTCGGAGATCGGACAGAAGCGGATGATTATTGAAGGGATTCTTTCCTTGCAGGCCGGAGATTCTCCGACGGCAATCGAAGCAAAGCTCATGGTATTTATCCCTCAGACGGAGCGCGAAGCAGTAAAAAAGGAGGGGTAATCTATGGCACGGAAAAAGAGAAGCAAGCCGCATCAGGAGGAAGCCAGCGAGGCCTGGCTTTTGCCGTATTCAGATTTGTTGACGCTGCTTCTGGCCCTGTTCCTTTGTCTCTTCGCGATGTCACAGACCGATCAGACGAAGGTGGCGCAGATGGCGCAGGCCTTTACGGCAGCGTTCAATTCGGGTGGACCGTCCTTCTTTGATAAGGCGGGGCCGAATATGGGCCGCATGGCGGATATGCCATCGGATGAGGATAAGGGCAACTCAGCTTATATCCAGGAGAATCAGCAGCTGGAAGGCATCAAGAAGACGCTGGATCAATATATCAGTCAGAATCATATGCAGGATGAGCTCAACACGGAGATGACAGAGGATGGGCTCATGATACGGATCAAGGAAAAGGCACTGTTCCCGTCGGGGTCAGCGGAGCTCGTACCGGAATCGCAGCGCATTGGCCCGGTAATTGCCGGTCTTTTGGCGCCAATCTCGGAGCGGGTCGTTATTTCCGGACATACGGATAATGTGCCGATATCCAATGCCCGTTTCCCTTCAAACTGGGAACTGAGTTCCTCGCGTGCACTGAACTTCATGAAGTTCATCCTGGCGCAGGATGGACGGTTGCAGCCGGCACGCTTCAGCGCAACGGGCTGCAGCGAATATCGTCCGGTGGCTTCCAATGATACGGAGGAGGGACGGACGCAGAACCGACGTGTTGAGGTGCTTATTGCCCGTGCATATCAGCCGGATAAAAGTAAAATGCAGATGATTCCGTAAGAATCAGCTATAGATGAAATGAAAACCGACTTGCAGAAGTCGGTTTTTCTGTGAGGTGGAAAAATGATTGCAGGCTTGGGAACCGATATTATTGAAATCAGCCGCATGGTGAAGGCCTTGGAAAATCCTCGCTTTATTGAGCGGGTATTCACGGCTGCGGAACAGGCTTATTGCAGCAGTCGCGGCGCGGCCGCAGCGGCTTCCTATGCTGCACGCTGGGCGGGGAAGGAAGCCGTTCTCAAGGCTTTTGGCACCGGCCTTCGTGAGGGAAAGCTTTCGGACATAGAGATTCTGCCGGATGCGCTGGGCTGTCCAAGGGTAACCCTGCAGGGCCATTTTCGCGAACTGGCAGAGGAACGGGGCTATGACCAGATACTGATATCGTTGAGTCATGCCAGAGAATATGCCGTTGCGCAATGTATTTTAGGGAGGAATTCATAATGAAGATTGCCACCGTTGCTGAAATGAGAAATATTGATCGGACTGCGATTGAGGAATATGGAATACCGGAAATCCTTCTGATGGAAAATGCGGGCAAAGAGACCTGTGAGGCTGCACTGGAGCTTTTTGGCGGTCTGCAGGACAAGAAGCTCTGTGTGCTGGCAGGGAGCGGAAACAATGGTGGTGATGCCTTTGCCGCAGCTCGCCATATGGCAAATGCCGGGGCCAAGGTCAAGATCTTTCTGGCGGGCAATGCAGCGCATATGACCGCGTCAGCGGCAATGCAGCGCGATATTGATCTGCACATGGATATAGAGGTGCTTTCTCTGGAAGAGGAACGTGACTGGGATAAGCTCATGGTCGTGCTGCGCTTTGCCGATGGGATCGTCGATGGTATTCTGGGTACGGGGTTCAAGGGCGAACTGCGGGAAACCGCGGCCCGGCTCATACGGGTCATCAATGAAAGCGGACTGCCGGTACTCGCGATTGACATCCCGAGCGGTGTAGAGGCTGATACCGGGCGGGTCGCGACGGACGCCGTGCGTGCGGCGGCGACGCTTGCACTCGGGCTGCCCAAGCCGGGACATTTTTTTGCGCCCGGGGCTGCCTGCACGGGCAAGCTCATTGTCGATGGCATTGGTATTCCTGCCAGCCTGCTGGCCGCGGATAGCATCCAGCAGGATTTTCTCGATGAAGCAACAGCGGTGGGGCTCCTGCCTGTACGCCCGATGGATGCGCACAAGGGAAGTTGTGGCCGCATCTTGGTGATTGCCGGCTCACGGGGCATGACGGGGGCGGCTGTGCTGGCCTCCGAGGCGGTACTTCGCTCCGGTGCCGGGATTGCTACACTGGCTGCGGCCGAAAGTCTGCATGATATCCTGGAGGTGAAGCTCACCGAGGTCATGACGCGTCCGGTGCCGGAGATTGCGCCGGGCGTGCTGGGCATGACGGCGCTGTCCACGTTGCTCGAACTGGCTGCTGATTATGACGCTGTCCTCCTGGGACCGGGTCTTGGCCGGCAGGAGGAAACAATGGAACTCGTGCGGCAGTTTGCGGCGCAGACGGAGTGTCCGCTCATCCTGGATGCGGATGCAATCTATGCTTTTAATGGGCGGGGAACGGAGCTCAAAAATCTGAAGCATATTCCTATACTTACGCCGCATCTGGGGGAGATGGCTTCCCTGCTGCAGCTGTCGGTACCGGAGCTGCGTGAATCCCTGGTGGATATGAGCCGGGAGGCAGCACGGGAATATCAGGCGATTTTTGTTGTCAAAAGTGAATGCACCATTGTCGTCTATCCGGAAGGTCCGGTATTCTTTACCTCGCATGGCAATGCCGGCATGGCTTCGGCCGGGTGTGGCGATGTATTGGCCGGAACCATTGCCGGGCTGTTTGGACAGCTCAGGAGCAGCCTGGCGCCGCTGGCCGGAGTGTATCTGCATGGTCTGGCTGGTGATCTGGCGGCTGAGGAAGCCGGGGACGGACTTATTGCCTCCGATGTGCTGCGTCTGTTGCCAAAGGCGCGCTGTATGCATCCGCAAGCAAAATCAGATAAATAAAGGATGAATGTCTGTCTGAAAAAAACGTTCTGTAAATAAAACGTAAATTTATTTACAATTTTACAATTACACCTTGACACCTGTACACTGAAAGGCATACAATGTATACATTGCAACGTCGATGAACAAGGATTTTTAAAGGAAATCTACGGTTTGACGTTTCAGTGAGGCGGGGATATCAGTCCAACGCCTGTTATTTTCAATTATATTTCGCGAAGGGAATATATCTTAATTTGTATAAGGGGATGTAAGTTATGGCTCAGATCAAATTTGAAAAGGCTGCGACATTGAAGGAAAAACCGGATGTCTCTAAAATCGGCTTTGGTACGCATTTTACGGACTATATGTTCGAGATGGATTACAATCGTGAACTCGGCTGGCACGATCCGCGGATCATACCGTATAAGGATATTTCCGTGAGTCCGGCAAATACCACGCTGCATTATGGGCAGGCCATCTTCGAGGGCATGAAGGCGTATCGTCAGGGGAATAAGGCCGTGATTTTCCGTCCGATGGATCATCTTCGCCGGTTGAATAATTCCTGCCGTATCCTGGATATTCCGGAAGTGGACATCGACGTTGCCCATGAAGGCCTTCGTCAGCTTATCGCAACGGAAAAGGCCTGGATTCCGAAGGAAAAGGGGCAGAGCCTGTACATCCGTCCGTTCATCTTTGCAACGGACCCCTTCCTGGGAGTCAGTGTAAGCGATACCTATACATTCCTTATCATTCTGTCACCTGTGGCAGCATACTATGCCCATGGCTTTGCGCCGGTTAAGATCATGGTGGAGGATACCTATGTACGGGCTGTCCGCGGTGGTCTCGGCGAGGCCAAGACTCCGGCAAACTATGCCGCCAGCCTGCATGCCGGCCTGGTTGCACATGAGAAGGGGTACGATCAGACCTTGTGGCTCGATGGTGTAGAGCGTAAGTACATTGAAGAGGTCGGTTCCATGAATATCCTCTTCAAGATCAAGGGCGAGATCGTTACGCCAGAACTGGATGGCAGCATCCTCAATGGTGTGACGCGTCGTACCGTACTTGCCGTTGCCAAGGAATGGGGCTATCCGGTCTCCGAGCGCCGCATCTCTATCGATGAGGTGCAGGCCGCCTATAAGGATGGCACGCTTGAGGAAGTATTCGGTTCCGGTACAGCCGCAGTCATTTCTCCTGTCGGCGTT
Source organism: uncultured Selenomonadaceae bacterium (assembly GCA_964520975.1). Lineage (GTDB taxonomy): Bacteria > Bacillota > Negativicutes > Selenomonadales > Selenomonadaceae > CAZFPA01. The sequence continues at coordinate 6,051 of CAZFPA010000028.1, forward strand.
TTGGGCTACAAGGGCGAGGATATGGTCATCAATGATGGCAAGATCGGTCCGTTTGCCCAGAAGATGTACGAGCATATCGAAGGCCTGCATTGTGGCGAAGTGAAGGATACCCAGGGCTTTATCGAAGTCGTTGCCGAGGTCTGAGCAGTTTCCCTATAGAAATCACAGCATCCTGTCTGTACGTGGTCCGTTGGACGCACGATATGGGCAGGATGCTTTTTTTCTGAAGAAGAAATGAAAGATTAAGAATAAAAATTTTTGAGAGTAACAAGGATTTCCTGTAAAAGAGAGAGAATAGCTATTATGTAGAAGAGTTATAGAAGGATTGAGGGAATCTATATTACGTAGGGAGTTTTGCTTATGCCAACATCACTGCCGATACCGGTACAATTGAAGGGAATTCTATCGACGGTCAGTTTATTGGACATTGTAGATATTTTTATTGTTGCTATTATCCTTTATAAACTTTATGAAATGCTGCAGGACACCCGGGCTATTACGCTGGTCAAGGGGCTGTTGGTACTCCTGGGACTCACTATGGTCTGCAGCTGGCTCGAGCTGCATGTGATCTATTGGCTGCTGCAGAAGACGGTCACACTGCTCTTTGTTGCGCTGCCAATTGTCTTTCAGCCAGAGCTGCGGCGGACGCTCGAGCATCTGGGGCAGGGACGTTTCTTTGGCCGCTCCGTGCTCCTGAACGATGAGGAGGTACGTTCCCTGGTCGATGAGCTTGACCGGGCGGTCATGCTGCTTTCGGCGCGCAAGATCGGTGCGCTGCTCGTGCTGGAACGGGATATGGGCCTCAATGATATCAGCGCGACGGGCGTCCAGATCGATGGCCTGGTTTCCGCGGATTTTTTGATGAATGTATTTATCCCGAATACACCGCTGCATGATGGGGCGGCAGTGATCCGTGGCAAGCGTATGATTGCCGCTGGCTGCCTGCTGCCGCTCACGGATAACCGCACGCTGAGCACGGAGCTTGGTACGCGGCACCGGGCGGCGATTGGCCTCTCCGAGCAGTGTGATGCTCTGATTGTAGTCGTCAGTGAGGAGACAGGGACAGTCTCGGTAGCTGAGAATGGGCGCATCATCCGCCATTTGGATTCTGATATGCTCAAGGCGCATCTGCGGCCCATTTTTGCACCGAAGACAGCCGGTCTTAAGGACATGGTGGCAAATTGGAGGAAGAAAAAATGATGATGCGCATAAAAAGCTTGTTTCAACGGAATCTTCCTGCCAAGATCTTTGCTTTGCTTGTAGCCATTGTATTATGGTTTTTTGTGATGAACGATCAGAATCCTTCCATTGATGGCAGTTTTACGGTACCGCTCAATGTGGTGAACGCGCCGGAGGGCTATAAGATTTCCCGCAGCGATGATACAATCAAGATCAAGGTGCGCGGCCCGCGTTCTCTGTTCGTATCAGCTGCAGCCAGTGAATTCAAGGCGTATGTGAGCCTGGACGGAGTAGAAGAGGGACGCAATTCCATCAAGGTGCAGACGGTTCTGCCGCAGGGCTTCGAGCTCGTGGAGGCATCACCGGATGTCGTTACTGTGACGGTGGAAAAGATCGTGCAGCGGCAGGTAAAGGTCGATCTCATCGTTACTGGAGCCTCGGCGCAGGGGACGACGGTTGCCAAGGTGGAACAGAATGTCTCCAGTGTGACCGTGGAGGGGCCAAAATCCTCGGTGGATGAAGTGGCCCGGGTTATTGGCTATGTCGGTCTTTCTGGCAACAAGGAGGACTTTAACATCTCTGTGCCGCTGACGGCGGTCAATAGCGATGGCCGTGAGGTTGAGGATGTCCGGGTGACGCCGAAGTCGGCAGAGGCCTCGGTACAGCTGGCCCGGGGACTTTCGAAGAAGGTCGTCGAGATCAAACCGGTATTCAGCGGGGAGCTGCCAGCCGGCTATGTGCTGGACCGTGTGCGCATCGATCCGTCGAAGATCGAGATTGCGGGAGCATCGACAATCCTGGATTCGCTGACCGCTATCGATACGGAGAAAATCCCGCTGGCGACAGAGACCAAGTCCTTCCACAAGGAGGTACAGCTTGAGCTGCCAGAGGGCGTCACGGTGACGAACAAAAAAGTGAATGTGAATATCGACATTGCGGAAAAGAAGTAAGGAATGGGGATCGAGATTGATCAGGATAACAAATTTCAGTGTGCCCTTTTTTGATGAAACGCCGCTGGCTGCTTTGGCAGCCCGGCGGCTTAACTTACCACCTCAGGCTGTGCTTGAGGTGGTAATTGTGCGTAAGGCTGTCGATGCCCGTCGCTATAAGGGGGCGCCTATTCAATTCGTTTATGTACTGGATGTAAAGGTACAAGGCACAGAAAAGGCCGTGCTGGCTCGTTTGCGGCGCGATAAGAACGTGGCAAGGGTAACACCGGCAGCAGAGGCGGCACTGCCGCTGCCGACCCGGAGCACAGAGCTCCGGCCCGTGGTCGTTGGCTTTGGTCCCGCAGGGATGTTTGCCGCGCTCACGCTGGCCCGTGCCGGCTGGCAGCCGTTGGTACTCGAGCGCGGGCAGGATGTGGATGCGCGGCATGCGGCCATTGCGGCCTTTTGGCAGGGCGGTGCGCTCCAGGTGAATTCCAATGTCCAGTTCGGTGAGGGCGGTGCGGGTACATTCTCTGACGGGAAGCTCACGACCCGCATCCATGATACGGCTATGGCGGATGTGCTCGACGCCTTTGTGGCGGCCGGGGCGCCGGAAGAAATCAAATATCTGCACAAGCCGCATATCGGAACCGATCTGCTGCGTGGTATTGTGAAGAATATCCGCAAGGAGATCATTCGCCTTGGGGGCGAGGTCCGTTTTGGGGCGCAGGTCACGGATATCGAATGCACGAGCGGCTCTCTGGCCGCTGTCATTGTGAATGGTACGGAGCGCATCGCGACGGGAAGTGTGTTCATGGGAATCGGGCATTCCGCCCGTGACACCTATACGATGCTTTACGATAAAGGACTGCCCATGGAGGCTAAGTCTTTTGCTATCGGTGTGCGCATCGAGCATCCGCAGGAATTTATCGACCGGGCACAGTATGGAACTGATGCCGGCAATCCACGGCTGCCAACGGCTGACTATGCATTGACCTATAAGGATGCGGCCTCCGGGCGGGGCGCGTATTCCTTCTGCATGTGTCCGGGGGGACAGGTGGTAGCGGCAGCTTCAGAGTTGGGGCGCCTGGTGACGAATGGAATGAGCTGCTATCACCGCGATTCCGGAGTCGCGAATGCGGCCCTGCTGGTTACGGTTACACCGGCGGACTTTGGCCGTGAGGTGCTGAACGGAATGGAATTTCAGCGCAAATGCGAGGCCGCGGCTTTCCGGGCCGGCGGCAGCGATTATTATGCACCGGTGCAGACCGTGGGAGATTTTCTGCAGGGGCGGCAGGGATCGCAGAGCTTTTTGACAACGCCTACCTATGCACCGGGCGTCCGTACGGCGGACCTCCATACTTGTCTGCCGGATTTTGTGACGGGCGTGCTGGAAAATGCGCTGCCGCATTTTGACCGGAAGATTCCTGGATTTGCCGATCCGGGCGCGGTCATGACCGGCGTGGAGACGCGTTCCTCGGCTCCCTGCCGCATTCTGCGGAACCGGGAGAGCTTTGTATCGCTGGGGGCGGACGGGCTCTATCCCATCGGCGAGGGCGCTGGCTACGCGGGCGGCATTATGAGTGCCGCAGTGGATGGCCGCAACGCAGCACTTGCATTTTTGCTGAAAAGTAGGCATACTAATAGAAATGAAGAAATACAACCATAAAACAGTAAAACTTTGATTTGGGGGAGAATATATTTATGGCTAGATTGTTTGGTACGGATGGCGTGCGCGGAGAGGCAAATATTGAGCTGACACCGGAGCTCGCTTATCGTTTGGGACGGGCGGCAACGCTTTATTTTGGTGAGGACAGTGAAACGCAGCCGAAGATACTCATTGGTCGCGATACACGTATTTCCGGACAGATGTTTGAGGCCGCGCTGAGCGCGGGGATCTGTTCCGCTGGTGGACACGCGATTCTGGCTGGTGTGATTCCTACACCGGCGATTGCCTACCTCGCGAGAAAAATGCAGGCACAGGCGGGGATTGTGATCTCCGCATCGCATAATCCGTTCCATGATAATGGCATTAAGTTCTTTGGCGGCGATGGCTACAAACTGCCGGACGCTGTCGAGGATGAGCTGGAAAAAATCGTACATCGTATTGAAGCGAACGATGACCTTTCACGGGCGAATGGCTCGGAGGTCGGCACAACGGAGTATCGTCATGATCTGCTCAAGCAGTACATGGACTTTGTCATGGCAACGACGGACGAGCGTTTTGAGGGCATGAAGATCGTGCTCGACTGCGCTAATGGCGCCGCCTATGAGGCGATGCCGACGATTCTGCACCGCCTGGGCGCAGAGGTCGTGGTCATGAGCAATAAGCCGAACGGCACCAATATCAATGCGGACTGTGGCTCGACCCATCTGCATGCGCTGCAGGAGGCTGTGGTGCGTGAAAAGGCAGACTTCGGCATTGCGCATGATGGTGATGCGGATCGCTGCCTCTGTGTGGATGAAAAGGGCGAGATCATCGATGGTGACCGCATCCTCGTCATGTGCGCAACAGAAATGATGAACAAGGGAACCTTGAAGGACAATACGGTTGTGACGACGGTCATGGCGAATATCGGCTTCCATAAGGCCATCAAGAAGGCTGGCGGACGGGCAGAAATCACCAAGGTCGGTGACCGTTATGTTCTGGAGAACATGCTGGCCAATGGTTACAAGCTCGGTGGCGAGCAGTCCGGGCATATCATCTTCTCGGATTTCAGTACGACGGGGGATGGGCTCATCACGGGCCTGCAGGTGCTTTCTTCCGTAAAGCGCAGCGGCAAGAGGGCCTCGGCACTGGCGGGACTCATGACAAGCTATCCGCAGCTGTTGGTCAATGTTGTAGTGAAAACCAAGGATGGATGGGAAGAAAATGAAGCCATCCGTGCGGCTATTGAGGCCGGCAATACAGAGCTTGGTGAGGATGGCCGCATTCTCGTGCGCCCGTCCGGTACGGAGCCGCTGATCCGCGTTATGGCAGAGGGGCCGAATCAGTCACAGCTTGAAACAATCTGTCAGCGTATTGCGGATGTTGTCAAAAAGGAACAGGGCTGAGCGGATGACCGCTATGAAGCAGGCTATTGTACTGGCGAGCTTTGGTGTAGGCCAGGCTGAGGCGCGGGAGCGCTGCCTGGATGCATTGGCCTTTGAAACGGCGCAGGCTTTTCCTGCCTATGAGATACGGCAGGCCTACACCTCGGCATTCATCCGGAAGCGGCTCGCGGCGGCCGGCATGTTTGTGCCGTCATTGCCGGAGGCTTTGCAGCAGCTGCGGGAAGAAGGTTTTTCCCGGGTGCTCGTGCAGCCGACGCATCTGACGCCGGGGGAAGAATACGCGAATAAGATCTGCCGGGCCGTCGAGGATGCTGCTGCTGATTTTTCCGAGCTGCGGCTTGGCCGGCCGGCGTTCTTTCAGACGGGCGATGGCGGACAGACCGACGACTATGCGGCAGGGCTGGCCGCGATGCTGGAGACGCAGCGGCTGGAGCCGGCGGAGGCATTTGTGTTTATGGGCCATGGTTCGCCGCATCAGCATAATGTTGTCTATGACCGCCTGCAACGAGCGGCGGATGCCCGGCAGCTGCCTGTGCACATCGGTGTGCTGGAGCCGACGGATACACCCTCTTTTGCGATGGTGCTCCAGCGGCTGCAGGCACAGAAATGCCGGAAGGTACTGCTTGTGCCGTTGCTGCTCACTGGTGGCCGGCATGTGGCTGAGGATATGGCAGGAAACGGGCCGTCTTCCTGGAAATCCCGGCTTGAAGCGGCGGGGATTTCTGTACGGGTTTCATTGCAGGGCCTGGCAGAGCATGCTGGTTTCCGTCAGCTGTATCTGAATCATATCCGCGATGCGTTATCATAGCTCGTATCTATGTTTATGATTCAAATATAACGCTTTATTGACTGAAAAAAATTTGTTATAATATTCTATTGATGATGAAATATTTCAAATTTTATTACAGCAACCTAAATTTCTTATGAGAAGGAGTGGTATCATGTTAAACGAACCAATCGCTGCCCACCCGATGGAATTATTGGCTTTATTGGTATGTCTGGTAGCATTCGTTTACATCATGAAGGCGAAGCGGGGGAAGTCGACGACGATAGTGAGCTCGAAGCGGGTTGTATCGAGTCGTCCGGCACCGGCTGCGGCAGTTGCAGGAGCTGAGGGGATTCCGATGGAGACTGTTGCAGCGATTATGGCAGCCCTGGAGGCCTATGGCGGCGGAGTTACGAGAATCACAGCAATCCGTCCGCTTGCAGCCTGGACACGCGTGAGCAGAATGACGGTTTTGGAGCAGAGAAACAAAAATTTTGGCTAAGGCGGTGAAAGTATGGAGCAACCGGTAACGACAAATCCCTTGATCATCATGTGCATCAACATGACGATTGTTTTTGCAGTGCTGTTTGGACTGAGCCTGGTCATCCGGCTGATTCACGCAGTAGACCCAACCCGGGAGAAAAAGCCGGGAGCAAGTCCGGTAAAAGAAACAGCACCAACACCTGTGTCCGTCGCTGTACCGGCAGTACAGTCGGGCATCGATCCGGAAATCGTAGCGGTGATTGCTGCTGCGTTGACAGCCTATGGCTGCAGTGGTGCGCAGATACGCTCAGTGCGTCCTTTGCCGCAGAACGGTTGGCGGCAGGCTGCACGCTTCGAAAGACGGAACTAATCCTCAACAGGAAGATACGGAGGGAATGTTATGGAATTTTTGAATGCATTTGCCGTGTCCCTTCAGTCGGTCTGGAGTGACAGCGGGTTTGCGTCCTTTACAGTAGGCAATGGAATCATGATCCTTGTCGGACTGGTTTTGCTTTACCTGGCCATCGTCAAGGAATTTGAGCCGCTGCTGCTGGCTCCGATTGCGTTTGGCTGTATTCTGGCGAATTTCCCCAAGACCGGGTTCCTTGAGGACCCAGGGGTTATGCAGGCAATTCATTATGGAATTGCCAATGAGATTTTTCCCCCATTGATTTTTCTGGGGATCGGCGCCATGACGGACTTTGGGCCATTGCTGGCCAATCCGTCGACACTCCTTCTGGGAGCGGCGGCGCAGATTGGTGTATTCGTATCGCTCGCTGGCGCTATGATGCTCGGCTTCAATGTGCAGGAGGCTGCTGCGATTGGTATCATTGGCGGCGCTGATGGTCCGACGGCCATTTACCTGACCATCAAGCTGGCACCGCACCTTTTGGGAGCGATTGCGGTGGCGGCCTATTCCTACATGTCGCTGGTTCCGCTCATCCAGCCGCCGGTCATGCGGCTGTTGACAACGAAGGAAGAGCGGGAGACGGTCATGGAGCAGCTGCGGCCGGTATCGAAGTTTGAGCGGCTGGTGTTCCCGATTGCTACCGCAATTATCGTGAGCCTTCTGCTGCCACCGATTGCTTCGCTTATGGGAATGCTCATGCTCGGAAATATTTTCCGTGAATCCGGCGTGACGGATCGTCTGTCAGATACGGCACAGAACTCACTGTGCAATATGGTCACCATTTTCCTGGCAACAGGTACTGGTATGACCATGTCGGCGGAGAGCTTTTTGACGCTGAGCACGATTGAGATCATCATTCTTGGTCTCATCGCGTTCATCGGCGGTACGGCCGGCGGTGTGATATTTGGTAAGATACAGTATCGCCTGTCGGGCGGCAAGGTCAATCCGCTGATCGGCTCGGCTGGTGTATCTGCGGTGCCGATGGCAGCACGTGTGAGCCAGGTCGTAGGGCAGAAAGCCCGTCCGGGCAACTATCTGCTCATGCACGCCATGGGTCCGAATGTTGCCGGTGTCATCGGAACAGCTGTTGCAGCCGGAACCATGCTGGCAATGCTGAAATAAGACAGGTGAGCGCCGGTTCTTTTGAGCCGGCGCTTTTTGAATTGACACTGCAGCGCGTACGGTGTAGTATAGAACCATATTCATAGATGACAAGGAACAGGTGCCCGTAAGGGCTCAATAGGGAAACCGGTGCAACGCCGGTGCGGTCACGCCACTGTAAAGGGGAGCAGCCCATGGAATGTCACTGGCAGCAATGCTGGGAAGATTTGGGTACTGCGGAGAACCTGAGCCAGGAGAACTGCCTGTTTAGCAATCGCTGTCAGACCTGCGAGTGATGGGAAGGCGATTTCAATTCCTTAGGAATTGGTGAGCTTTTCTTTGTCAGAAAGGCTCTTTTTTTTATGCTGAATTTGATAGGAGGAAGATGTATGGAGGGAACTTTTTTTGGTATCGGGGTTGGGCCGGGAGATCCGGAGCTGTTGACGGTAAAGGCCATTCATGCGATAGAAAAGGCAGATGTCATCATTGCCCCCAAGACAGAGAAAAAGGACGGCAGCGTGGCACTCTCGATTGCGCGTCCGTATTTGAAGCCGGAGATCGAGATCGTCTATCAGGTATTTCCGATGGTCGCAAACTTCTCGGAATCCACTGCGGCCTGGGAGAAAAATAAGGACGAAATCCTTGCACTCTTGCGGGCAGGCAAAAATGTCGCTTTCCTTACGCTCGGCGATCCGATGTTCTACAGTACATATATCTACGTATATCGCCTGCTGGAGCCAACGGGAGCGGCTATTACGACGATTCCGGGAATCCCGGCCTTTTGTGCAATCGGCAGCCAGCTCGGCTATCCTATCGTCGAGGGCAACGATATTCTGAGCATCATCCCGGCGACAGCGCCGGCGGAAAAGATTGAAAAGGCGCTGGCAGCCAGTGATAACGTGGTCCTGATGAAGGTCTACAAGAACTTCCCGGAGATTGCCGATCAGCTCGCAGCGCGGAATATGGCTTCTCAGGCGGTCATGGTGAGCCGCTGCGGCCTGCCGGATGAAGAACGCATTGACAATATCGAGGCGCAGAAGGATAAGAAAGTCAATTATCTGTCGACGATACTCACGCGGCAGAGCCGGAATTGAGCTGGAGGCGGGAAATGAATATGGCTAAAATCTATATGGTGCTCTGTTTTGTACTGTTGACGGTAGCCGGCTGTGGACCGCAGCCGACGCCTCCGGCGGATACAGGAAAGGCCGCGATTGAAATCCAGGATGATATGGGGCGTCAGGTGCAGCTGCCGGGACATCCGCAGCGGGTAGTTGTGCTCTCGGCATCCTTCCTGGAGCCCTTCCATGCTGTGGGCGGTGAAGTTGTCGGACGCCCGGACTCGCGCACGAAGCTGCCGGATTTTGCCAAGGACGCGGCCAGTGTAGGGGCGGTTTATCAGATTGATATGGAAAAGGTGCTGGCACTGCAGCCGGATCTGGTCATCGTGAACAAGGGCATGAATGAAAAGCTGCTGCCCGTGCTGGAAAGCAATCATATCCCGGCTGTGGTCATTGATATGAAAAGCTATGAGGATGTGCGGCGGGAGATCGGTATCTTTGCCAAAATCACGGGAGAGACTGCCAAGGGCGATGCGCTGCTGCAATCCATGGATGAAAAGATCCAGCAGGTGAAGCAGCAGATTCCGGCGCAGGGACCGAGAGCGGCTATTTTGCATAGTACCTCGCAGGGCATCAGTGTACAGCTCGATGGAAGCATTGCGGGCTCCGTAGCGAAGATGCTGGGCTTTACAAACGTGGCCGCGGGCATGACCCCGTTGGAGAAGAACCCGGATGCCGCGCCCTACAGCCTGGAAACGTTGGTAGAACAGAATCCGGACATCCTGCTCATTACGAGCATGGGAAAGATGGATGAAATCAAAGGGAATATGGATCAGCTGATGAAGTCAAACCCGGCCTGGCAGACGATTCCGGCTGTGCGCGACGGGCGGGTGTATTACCTGCCGCAGGAGCTCTTTTTGCTGAGTCCGGGCATCCATTATCCCGAGGCGGTAGAAACGATGGCTAAGCTCGTATATCCAGGAGTGTTTCAATGATCGGTACGAAGAAAAACGGTGAAAACAGAACGATTTCCATCGAGCGGCGCTGGCTGGTGCTGCTGCTCTTTGCTGCCCTTGCGCTGGCCGGGGCTGTTATGAGCATTGTCCGCGGATCGGTGGAGATTCCGCTGCCGGAGATCTGGCAGGCTGCGGGCGGAGACTTTTCCGGCCTGCATGCGCAGATCCTCATGAATATCCGGCTGCCGCGCACCATTGTGGCCTTGCTGGTGGGCATCAACCTATCCCTTTCGGGAGCAATTCTGCAGGCGGTCATGAAGAATCCGCTGGCTGATCCGCATATCATCGGCATTTCCTCGGGGGCGGGTCTTACGGGCATCCTGGTCATGCTGCTTTGGCCGCAGTATGAATATCTCATTACGCCGGCGGCCTTTGTCGGGGCAATGGGAGCGGCTGTCTGCATCTATTTTCTGGCCTGGAAGGACGGAATCCGTCCTGTGCGCATCATCCTTGCCGGTGTTGCGGTATCGGCCTTTTTGGGGGCGGGAATCTCCGGACTGATGATTTTCTACAGTGACCGTGTGCACGGGGCGCTGCTGTGGATGGTCGGCGGTCTTGCGGCCAGAAGCTGGCCGCAGGTCGAGATCATCTATCCCTATACGATTGCGGGTACCCTGCTGGCACTGCTGGGCGCCAGGCATATCAATGTGCTTCAGCTCGGGGATGAGGCTGCCAAGGGCCTGGGCCTCAGGGTGGAGCTTACCCGTCTGCTGCTTACGGCCATTGCCGCCCTGCTGGCAGCCAGTGCGGTATCCGTCGTAGGGCTGCTGGGCTTTGTCGGTCTCATTGTGCCGCATGCGGCACGCCTGCTGATCGGCTCGGACTATCGCTATCTGCTGCCGGCCGCTGCCCTGCTGGGCGCGGCTGTCGTTACGGTCAGTGATACCTTTGCACGGACGGCCTTCGCTCCGGTAGAACTGCCGGTGGGCATCCTGATGGCCGTGCTCGGAGCTCCATTCTTTTTGTTCTTGCTGAGGAGGGAGCTTTGATATGGCATTAGAAGCGAAAAATATCACAGTTGCCGCCGGTAAAAAAGTGATTTTGCAGAACCTGAGCTTTTCGCTGCCGGTCGGCAAACGCACGGCGGTCATCGGGCCGAATGGCGCGGGAAAATCTACCCTTTTGCGGGCTCTGTCCGGGCTGCAGCCGGTTACTGCGGGGCAGGTGCTGCTCGATGGCACGGATCTGCATGCGTTTTCACGCAAAAAGCTGGCCCGTCAGCTGGCGGTACTTTCGCAGGGCTTGGCCGCTCCGGCGGATGTGACGGTCCGTCAGCTAGTCGACTATGGGCGCTTTCCGTATCGCAGCTGGTTCCGGTCAGGCAACCATCGGGAGGACCGCGAGGCAGCGGCCTGGGCGCTGCAGGCTACACGCCTCGAGGCACTGCAGACCCGCCAGTTGACTTCTCTGTCCGGTGGGGAACGCCAGCGGGCCTGGATTGCGATGGCACTGGCGCAGCAGCCGCAGTATCTGCTGCTCGATGAACCGACGACTTACCTCGATATCGCTCACCAGCTGGAGGTCATGCAGATCATCCGGGAACTGAATCTGCAGAGCAGGATGACGATCCTCATGGTCCTGCATGATATCAACCATGTTCTGCAGTATGCGGATGAGGTCATTGTCATCAAGGACAAGGGCATCTTTGCCGCCGGATCGCCGCAGAAGGTACTGACCGTCGATCTGCTCGCCAAGGTCTTTGGCGTACAGGCAGAGATCCTGCATGATGGGGCAGGACAGGCGGTAATTGTTCCCCAGCGTCGACTGAACACCTGAATAGAGACAGGAACCCTGTGGCTTCGGCCGCAGGGCTTTTTTTATGCACTTCCCATCATTGCCGGAAGATGGAATAGAGCGAGAAACGGATTTATTGAGAAAAGGAATCAATTGCTTGACAAACCAATTGAGATAGGATATCATTATCGATGTACTGATTAATGAGAATCAATATCAAATTAAACGAGGAGGCATTCCGATGACATTGAAGGATGGAAAAACGGGGATGACAGTCCGGATCGATCGTATTGGCGATTCGGCACTAAAGGAACGGCTGATGACAATGGGGCTTATTCCGGGAACAAAGGTGAAGGTCCTGCGTTCAGCACCGCTGGGCGATCCGATGGCAATCGGTGTCCGTTCTTACAATCTGGCGCTGCGGCTCGCAGATGCGAAATCCATTGATGTGAGCATGGCAGAATGATTTCGGGGAGACATTCAGTAGCACAAAGAGGAGTAGTGAGGGAATGACAACTTTATCAGTGGCCTTGACAGGCAATCCAAATACAGGAAAATCAACGATCTTCAACGAACTGACCGGAGCAAGGCAGAAGATTGGCAACTGGCCGGGCGTGACAGTCGACAAGAAAACCGGCTACGTCCGCCACAAGGACCGGGCGATCTCCATTGTGGATCTGCCCGGAACCTACAGCATCAATGCCCGCTCGCCGGAGGAAAAGATCGTTATCGATTACCTCATCGCGGACCGGCCGGAAATGGTGGTCGATGTGGTGGATTCCTCCAATATCGAACGGAATCTTTTCCTGACCGTGCAGCTTTTAGAGCTGGGAGTGCCCGTGCTCATTGATCTCAACATGCAGGATGAGGCAAAACGCCGTGGTATTGAGATCCATACCGCCGAGCTTGAGCGTGCCTTCGGCATGCCGGTGGTTGAAACTGTAGGGCGCAGCCGGAAGAGTGTAAAGAAGCTGCTGGATGTCTTTACTTCGACGGTCATGACACAATATCATCCGAGCGCGCTGGTCGAGGCTCATCTTGCCGAGGTGAAGCGCATTAAGGACAGTGGCATGCCGGAAGCAAAGATTCAAGAGGAACTTATCGCTCTTCGCTATGCCCTCATCGATACTGTTATGGAAAAGGCCGTGACAGTCAACAATGTGGGGCCGTCCCGATCCGAACAAATCGATCGTTTCCTGGCCAATGGAATTGTGGCACTGCCTATTTTGCTGGCGATTCTTTATGCAGCCTTTGAGATCACCTTTACCTGGATCGGTCAGCCGCTGGCGGACGCACTCAGTGACTTTATCAGCGGGGATGTGACGGATTGGGCCAGAGAAGCAATGGCTGCAGCGGATATTGCTCCCTGGATGCAGTCCCTGGTCAGCGATGGCATCATCAATGGTGTGGGCAGTGTACTCTCCTTTGTGCCGCTCATTTTCACCCTGTTCTTCTGTCTGAGCTTCCTCGATGGTACAGGGTATATGGCTCGTGTGGCCTTCGTGATGGATCCGGTCATGCGGCGGGCAGGCCTTACGGGCAAGGGTATCATGCCGCTTATCATGGGATTTGGCTGCGGGGTGCCGGCCATCATGGGAGCGAGAGCCCTGGATTCGGAAAAGGATCGAATGACCTCTATCCTGATCACACCGTTTTTGACCTGTGGCGCGAAGCTGCCGGTTCTGGCACTTTTTGCCGCGATGTTTTTCCCGGATCATGCAGCGAATGTAGTATTCGCCATGTATCTCTCCGGAATCATCATGGCCATTGTCATGGCAAAGGTACTGGGGTTCACGACCTTCAAGGATAAAGGCTCGACCTTCCTGCTGGAGCTTCCGCCTTACCGCATGCCGGATATGAAAACGGTCATGCTGGAGACCTGGGATAAAGGGAAGGGCTATCTGCTCAAAGCAGGTACAATCATCTTTGCGATGTCTGTTGTGATCTGGTTCCTGAGCAATTACAATTTTGCCGGTCCGACCGAGGACATGGATGCAAGCTTCCTGGCAGCTATCGGTGCTGCCATGTCGACCTTGTTCACCTTCCAGGGCTTTGCAACCTGGGAATCCGGTGCCGCTATTGTGACGGGTGTCCTGGCCAAGGAATCCGTGCTTTCAACGATGGGCATCCTGTACGGGGCACCGGACATTTCTACGGAGGCAGAGGATGCCGTGGAGACAGCGTCGCAGCTCATGGGCAGCATGGGGATGTCGTTCACCGCACTGTCGGCCCTGGCCTTCATGGTATTCACTCAGCTCTATACGCCATGCGTGACAGCACTGGGAACCATCAAGAAGGAAACCGGCAAGTGGAAATGGGTATTCTTCGCTGCAGGCTATACCTTTGCCGCAGCCTGGATCGTATCGCTTATTGTTTATCAGCTCGGCCGTTTGCTCGGCTTTGAATGAGGAGGAATAAAGATGGCAACGTATATTCTTGGTGCTTTTATTCTGGCAGCCTTTATCATAGGCATCCGGCATATTTGCCGCAACTTTTCATCCGGTAAGTCGGATTGCTGCGGCTCTGGTGGCTGCAGTGGCTGTGGCGGACATTGTAGTACAGGGAAAAAATGAGTTTGAAAAACTTTTATTGACAATACTACGTACACGTATTAATATTATACGTGTACGTAGTATTTTTTTAGGAGGTTTTTTGATGAAAGTAAATAAAATGGCGATGATTCTTGGCGTATTATTGGCTGGAAGCCTGAGCATGGGACAGGGACGGGCCCTGGCAGCAGAAGCCCCGGCGGCTATAGCGGCAGCAGCAACAGGACAGCCTGCAGCGAGTGGAGCCGTCAGCAAGGAACTGCCGGTAGCTCCGGTCAAAACCTTGGTGAGCTATATCCCGGATGTGGTCTATGAGCAGGTACCATCCCGCGGCTATCAAAATGTAGCTATGCAAATGGATATCATGCAGCCGCAGAAAAAGGAAAAGCTGCCGGCAATCGTCTTTGTGACGGGCGGCGGGTTTATCAATGCCAACCGGGCCAATGGGTTGCAGGAACGTATGCGGCTGGCTGATGAAGGCTATCTGGTTGCCAGTATAACCTATCGTGTGGCACCAACGGCGAAATTCCCTGAGCCGTTGGAGGATGTGAAAGCGGCCATTCGCTATCTGCGGGCCCATGCGGATAAGTTCAATATCGATAAGGAAAGGATCGGTATCATTGGCGGCAGTGCAGGCGGTTATCTTTCGGCAATGGCCGGAACCACCAGCGGAACGAAGACCTTTGATAAGGGAGAGAATATCCAGGAGTCCAGCAGTGTCAAATGCGCGGTTGATCTCTTTGGCCTGTCTGATCTGACATGCGTTGGCGAGGATTTTTCCGACAAGGTGAAGGAACAGCATAAATCCGCAGGAGCTACGGAAGCTCTCTGGGTGAACGGCAGTCCGGTATTCGGCGGTCGTGATGGCGGCATCCTGGCTGACCCACAGGCAGCGGAAGCCGCAAACCCCATCCACTATATCAGCTCGGATAGTGCGCCGATGCTGTTGATGCACGGCAGTGCCGATACGGTTGTATCACCGTCACAGACCAATCATCTTTTTCAGGCGCTGCGCCAGAAGGGGATTCCGGCCGAGCGCTATATCGTCTCCAACGCTGCCCACGGCGGCGTATATTGGGTACAGGACAAGGTCATGGATGTGATTGTCGACTTTTTCAATACGTATTTGAAAAAATAATTGCGATGATTCCTTGAAAGGCAGACAGGAGGCTGTGTCTATGAAAATCAATGATTCCCTTGGGTATATGCTTTGCCGGACCGCACGGAAGATTCACCAGCAGCTCACGCAGAAGTTTCAGGCGTATGACATCACACTGGAGCAGTGGGTTGCCCTCAAGACTGTGGAGGAAAACAATGGCCTTTCTCAAAAGCAGCTCGCTCTGCTGCTGGAAAAGGATCAAAATAACGTCACAGCGATGCTGGGCCGTCTGGAAAAGAAGCAGCTGCTGCGTCGCGAGGTGAACCAGGCTGACAAACGGGCTTTTTCTCTCTTTGTAACCGGGCAGGGCCTGCAGACAATCAAAAAGCTCGCCTCCATTGATGAAGCCGCCATCGCGGCCATCGAAGCTCCACTGCAACCAGAAGAGGTGGAGCATTTCAAAAAACAGCTCCGCCGTATCGAAGCAAAGCTGGCGGAAGAGTAAGAGAATAGCTAAAGAATCCCCGGCAGATGTATGGAATATCATACATTTGCCGGGGATTTTTATGCTGAATAAATTTTATAGCATAGTTTGACAAAAATGCAGTATTTTTCAAAAATAACAAAAAAGAAGAGGATGTTTTAAGACTGAGGCGAATCTACTATGTGAGGAGGATGAATATATGGCAGCATATCTTGCACATCGGATAGAAGAAACCGGAGCTGAGCAGACGATGCTCGATCATTTGAATGGAACAGCCAGTTTAGCCGGTGCTTTTGGAGCCGCCTTTGGTGTTCAGGAACAGGCCCATCTCATTGGACAATATCATGATATCGGAAAATATAGCAGGGATTTTCAGGGATATTTAGCCTCCGGAGGCCGACGGGCCAGAGTGGATCATTCAACGGCGGGGATGCAGGCTTTTTGGGGCCAGCATAATATCCCGGCTGCATTCTGTGTGGGGGGGCACCATGCTGGCTTGCCAAATCTGGGGAGGCCTGCCGATGGAGAGAGTGGCAATACGTTTTATGCAAAAAAGAATCGGAAAAATATTCCGGACTATCAGGCGTATATGCTGGAAAACCCACGAGTACCCGTGGCGGATATATCATGGATTGAAAAAAGTCTGCTAACTGCAGAAGAAAAAGGATTTGCCTGGATGTTCTATATCCGTATGTTATATTCTTGTCTGGTGGATGCGGATTATCTGGATACGGAAAAATTCATGCAGAGCGGGCAGGTGGAACGGGGTGGATTTGCTACAATGCCTGTCTTGAAAAAACGATTTGATTCTTATATAAATAAGTTTTCTAATCCCCAAAATAAAATAAATGAAAAACGATGGAAGCTTTTGCAGCAGTGCCTGCGAGCTGGCGATAATTCATCGACTGCTTTGCAGAACTTGACGATTCCTACCGGCGGTGGAAAGACTATTGCCTCTTTGGGATTTGCACTGCATGCGGCGGTGAAGAATGATAAGGTACGCATTATTTATGTCATTCCTTATACCAGTATCATAGAGCAGACAGCGGAAGTCTTTCGGGGGATTGTGGGAAAGGAAAATGTACTCGAACATCATATGAATGTTGATTATGAGGTACCTGAGGGCGAAGAACGGCCAGATCTTTTACGTAAGCGGTTAGCTACTGAAAATTGGGATGCACCGATTATTGTGACTACGAATGTGCAGTTTTTTGAATCGCTGTTCGCAAATCGCAGTTCAAAATGTCGTAAGCTGCATAATATTGTAAATAGTATATTGATTTTTGATGAAGCGCAGATGCTGCCGATTCCTTTCTTGCGTCCCTGTACACAAGCTATTTGGGAATTGACGGCACATTATGGTTGTAAGGCTGTACTATGTACGGCAACGCAGCCATCATTGGATTCTTATTTTCATGCGGAACATTTGAGTGAAATATGCCCGGATTTGGAAGAAAATTATGATTTTTTCCGTAGGACCACCCTTATACCACCGCAGGCACCATTGGAAATAGAGGAGCTGGCCGATTGCCTGTCAGAGGAGGAACAGGTCCTTTGCATTGTAAATACAAAGAAACATGCTAACGCTCTTTTTAAAGCTCTTAAAGAACGTTGTGGCAGTGGGGTGTATTATCTTTCAACAAATCTTTGCGCAGTCGACCGGTCGCGTATTTTAGCGAAGGTCCGGAAGATTGTGCAGGAGCATAAAAATACAGTAAAAAAGCGTCCCTGTCGTTTAATTGCTACCAGCCTGGTAGAGGCAGGGGTGGATTTAGATTTTCCTACGGTTTATCGTGAGCTCGCGGGATTGGATAGCGTTTTGCAGGCTGCCGGACGATGCAATCGAGAGGGGATAAATCCGAGGGAAGAAAGTTTTGTTCACATTTTTATTTTGGCAGATACCTATAAAAGTCGGCAAATGCAGCTGGAACGTCAGATTATGGATGAATTGCTTGGGAACGAAGAGTTCTGCACACATTTAGAGCAGCCAAAGACTATACGGCAGTATTTTGCAAAATTGCATCAATATAAGACCGATGCCTTTTTAGATTTTAAAGATATTATGGGAATGAGTGAAGATGGAACGCTTCCTTTTGCTGATATCGCGGAAGCTTTTAGGCTCATTGATACGCCGCAGACACCAATTTATATTCCCAAGGCGGAAAATGAAGATCTGACTAAACGGCTGAAAGCTGGCGAGCGCAGTCGCAGCCTTTTACGGGAAGCCAGCAAATATATGGTAAATGTTTACAGCGGAACAGCCCAATCGCCTTATGAACGCCTGTTAGCTGCGAGGAAGACTGAACGGATTGATGAGATGCTGACGATTTTGACAGATCTTTCGCTGTATGATGAAGAAGCGGGATTAATGCAGAATATAGAAGAGGGACAGGGGATAATGTTCTAAAGAGCAAGAGCAGGGCATTATGCCCTGCTCTTAACTCGTTAACGTAAACTTAAATATTTCAACCCACATTCATAGGAATGACAAGTTTATATTATCAGAAAAGGACACTCTTGACAAATAAAGCAGTATAGAGTATCTTATTCATATAAATACTAACATAAACTTAAATGAAATTTTATTTGGAGGTGATGTAATGAGCTTTGGCGTTAAGGTTGAGGTTTGGGGCGATTATGCTTT
>CAZFPA010000029.1:0-24162 GCA_964520975.1 uncultured Selenomonadaceae bacterium
CAGGGGGAACCTATAGATGGCAAAAGGGAAGTCAATGGATATGCTGCACGGGCCGCTTTTGGGAAAATTGATGCTGCTTGCTGTGCCGATTGTGTTGTCGAGTATCTTGCAGCAGCTTTTCAATACGGCGGACATCGCGGTGGCGGGGAAGTTCATCTCGAGCGGGGCGATGGCGGCTGTTGGCAGCAATGCACCGGTGATCAGTCTGTTTATCAGTCTGGTTGTCGGCCTGTCCATTGGGGCGAATGTGCTGGTGGCGGCAAAGATCGGTCAGAAGAAATACGATGCCGTCGGGACCTCGGTGCAGACTTCGATGAGTATTGCGCTGGTGGTCGGGGTGGCGATGGTTTTCCTCGGACTGCTTATCGCGCGGCCGATTCTTGAGCTTATGGCGGCGCCGGCAGATATCATCGATATGGCGGAGCTGTATTTGCAGATTTATTTTCTCGGCATGCCATTCATCATGATTTATAATTTCGGCAGCGCTGTCCTGCGGGCGGACGGGGATTCGCGGCGGCCGCTTTACTGCCTGGTCGTATCGAGCCTGAGCAATCTGGTCATGGATCTGCTTTTTTCGGCGGTGCTTCCCTGGGGGATTGCGGGCATTGCGCTGGCAACGACGATTGCCAATGGTATCAGTGCCGGACTCATTCTGTACTATCTGGTGAAGGAAAAGGGCTATCTGCATTTGTCGCTTCGTGACTTTCAGCTGGAGCGCCGCAGTATACGGCAGATTGTTTCCATCGGCGGACCGGCTGGTATTCAGGGCGTGGTGTTTTCCCTTTCCAATGTGGTCATCCAGGCGGCTATCAACAGTTTTGGCTCGGATGCGGTGGCCGGGGTGTCAGCGGCGTTGAATTTTGAGTTCTTTACGTATTATATTGTGAGCGGCTTTGCCCAGGCGGCGGTGACGTTCACCAGCCAGAATTATGCTGTGCGGAATTTTGCCCGGTGCCGGGAGATCTTCCGTCTGTCGCAGATTGCGGCTATTGGCTTTACAGCTATTCTCTCGGGCGTATTTATTTTTTTCCGTTACCCGTTGCTGCATGTTTTTACGGTGGATGCCGGGGTTATGGACTACGCGCTCATCCGTCTGCTCATCGTGACAACGTTGGAATTCATGACCTCGCTGTATGAGATTCCAGGCTCCTGCCTGCGTGGTATGGGCGTGTCGCTGCTGCCGGCAATCGAGACGCTTTTCGGTTCCTGCCTGCTGCGCATTGCGTTTATTCTGACCATCTTTTGGCGCATGCCGGATTTCACCCTGCTCACGGTGATCTATCCGATCACCTGGCTCATTACGGGAGCGATGGTCATGGGCAGCTATTTCATCATCCGGCGCCGGCTGTTTGCTGTTCGGCAGGCGTGATTTTACAAAAGCATAGAAAAGTGGAATTAAATTCCCCCAGCGTCATTTTCTGTCGCTGGGGGATGTTATTCTGTAATAAAATCAAGCGGACTTGCTTTTGAAAGGAGCGAGATCTCTATGGGGTACGCGATATTTTTTCTGATGCTTTATGTCTGGCTGGGCGGGCGTACAAAGACCGTATATGTGCCGAAGCCGCCGATGATCCGGGAAGATGAGATTACGGAGCGCATTGATGAAATGGTGGAGGGGCAGGCGGATGATGAGCGCGGCTGTGTGTACGTAGAGGCTTATATCACTGGCTATTATGATGCGTTGCGGGATCTTCACGCAACGATTGTGAAGAATGGGCCGGTGGTGAAATAGAATGGGAAACGTACGGAACGGAGCCGCGGCGTGTCAATCAGCGTCGCGGCATTATTTTGGAGTAAAAAGAATAAAAGCATAGGATTTTTTCCGGCCGGCCGCGAATATAAACTCAAAAAGAATGCTGCGCTGGTTGCAGGCGGCGTGCATATTTCACAATCTTCAGAGGAGGCTGAAAAATGGCTATGATTCGGAGACTATGGATTTTTTCTGTGTTGCTGGGGCTGTGTATGATACTGCAGGGGCCGGTTGTCATGGCGGCGGAGCTGCCGCCGGCGAATACGCAGGGGACGGATCGCAAGTGGCTGGATGTTCCCTATGCGACGGAATCCGCGTCGCAAAAGCTGGATATTTATTTGCCCAAGGAGGGAAAAGGGCCGTTCCCGGTCATTCTCGCTATTCATGGCGGGGCCTTTTATACCGGGGATAAGGGGAATATGGAGGTCGATGGTCAGCTCGTAGGGCTGAATCATGGCTATGCCGTGGTTTCTATGAATTATCGGTTGAGCAATGAGGCGACCTTCCCGGCACCTGTTCTCGATGCCAAGGCGGCGGTGCGTTTCTTGCGGGCGCATGCAGCCGAATATCAGCTGGATGGACAGCGGATTGCGGCCTGGGGGGATTCGGCCGGAGCGAATATTGCCGCACTTTTGGGGACAACGGCAGGGCATCCGGAGCTTGAGGATCTGAGCCAGGGCAATGCGGGCGAGAGCTCCCGTGTCGTCGCGGTGGTTGCCTGGTTCCCCCCGGTGGATTATCTGCAGGAGGACGCGCAGTTCAGGGCGCGGGGCATTACGCCTTTTGCCTGGGCGGACAAGCCGGATTCGTATATTGCCAAATACATGGGCGCGCCGATTCAGGCGATTTCCGGTCTGATGCGCTTTGCCAACCCGGAGAGTTACATCAGCAGGGATACGGTGCCGTTCCTCATTGAAAATGGCGGCAAGGATACGGTTGTGCCGACGGAGCAGGGGCGGGACTTTGCCGCGAAGCTGCAGGCTGTCATTGGCGCTGACCGGGTGACGTATATTTGTCTGCCGGAGGCAGAGCATCGGGTCGTGCATTTCATGGGACAGGAGAACATGGAGAAGGTGTTTGGCTTCCTGGATCGGTATTTAAAATAAGGTCAAGAAAGGTGGAGCGGATATGTATATTCCTATTTCGCGAAGGGATTTCATGAAATTGACAGGGGCGGTGACCGTCGGAGCACTGGCCGGTCCGGGCTTTTTTTCCTCGATGGGTGAGGCCGCGGCGCCTGCGCCGAGTGAGGGCACCATTTCGTATGGCGGACGGAAGATCCCGCTGCTTTATGAGGCGGATTGCTGCGTCGTAGGCGGCGGGCCATCCGGTACTGCGGCGGCCATCAATGCCGCAAAGAATGGCGCGAAAACCGTGCTCATCGAGCGGGGCGTCGCGCTTGGCGGCATGCAGACACTGGGGCTTGTGCAGCCTTTTATGCCGACGCTTGCACCGCAGAGCGATACGCCATATCTGAAACGGGTAAAGACCAAAATGCGCGAGCATGGTATTGAGATGTCGGATGGTGTTACGGAGTACGGCTGGAGCAATCCGGAGATGCTGGCAACGGTCTATGATGAGCTGTGTGCAGAGGCCGGGGTGGAGGTGCTCTATCATACGGTACTGGTGGATACCATCATGGAGCAGCAGCAAATAAAAATGTGCGTGGTGCAGACGATTGCCGGACTTGCGGCAGTGGCGGCGAAGGTATTCATTGATGGCTCGGGAGATGCGCTGCTGGCAAGGCTCGCGGGGGTGCCGACGGAAAAGGGCTCGGAAAAGACGGGGCGCAACCAGGCCATGAGCTTTCGCTTCGAGATGGGCGGTATCGATATAGACCGCCTGTATGCCTTCGATGCGGTGGAGCTGCAGGATACCTGGTGCAAAACAAAGCCGCCGTATTTTGAAATCGCTGAGGCCAGGGGACGGACGAAGCGGTATAAGCTGGAGGACTTTTTCCAGCGTGGTGTGGCCTCGGGTGATCTGAAGCCGGAGGATGCCGCGTACATTCAGGCGTTTACGATTATCGGCAAGCCGGGTACGATGTCGATGAATTGTCCGGAGCTGCCGCCGCAGTTCTGTGCGACCGACCCGCTTTCGTACAGCCGGGCGGTGAGCTATGGCCGTGCGATGATCCGGCGGATCAGTCAGTATCTGGTGAAGACCATGCCGGGCTTTGAGCACGCCTATATCAGCCGGGAGGCGTCTATGCTGGGAGCGCGTGAGTCCTGGCGCATCCGCGGCAAGTACTACATGACCGAGGATGACTATCATAACCGCAGCCGTTTTACGGACGCGGTGGCCAGGACCGCCTGGTATATCGATGCCCATGGCGAGCGGGTAGATAAAGAGCTGCCCGCAGGTGAATTCTACGAGATACCATACCGGGCACTGATCACGGAAAATGTGCCGAATCTCATCGTGGCAGGCCGCTGCATCAGCGCGAGCTTTGTGCTGCAGGCTTCGATGCGCATCCAGCCCACCTGCATGAGCATCGGTGAGGCGGCAGGAATCGCCGCGGCCTGGGGACTCAGCAAGGGTGTTCCGGTCAACGCGATCAAGTGGGAAGAGCTTCCGCGTGAGCAGCGCAGCTATTGCGGAGCTTGATGATTGAAGAATACGGGAGCAGAAATCCATCGTTGGTGACGGGAATCTGCTCCCGTTTTGTAATACTTTGTTCTCCCGTGCGTAAAAACAGTAAAGACGATAAGAGACGGGGTGTTGATTTTGAAACGGATTTTATTATGTATGCTGGGGCTATTCCTGCTTATGACTTCAACGGCGTATGCCTATCCGGATGCCATCTGGCTGGACCATTCCAGCCACGAACTGGTTGCCGGGCATAAGGGGGCCATCATTTCAGTGGGACAGGGAAATCTGGACGCTGCCCAGCTGGGGGCTGCCCGGTCCAAGTCGCTTACCATCCAGTGGATTCTGGCCAATGATGTGGACCCGGCGGCGACACCTGAGGAAATCGGCCGGCAGCTTGCCGGCAAGGTCAATTTCTTTGTCATCACAACCTACAAATTGATGCCGGAAGTCCATGAACGTTTTTCCGGGGTTCGTCAGTCTTATACGAATCGGGAATGGACGGATGTTACGTACAAGGAAAATCAGATGGCCATGCCAAAAAGCCGGCGGCAATGGACGGAAGATGAGTGGTCCCATACGGAATATGTAGATATTCCGGCGAGCACTTTCGACACTGTTCCCGTGTATGTTGTGCGCAGGATTTATGATATGAGCGGCAAGCTCATTGCCGCGCATGGTCACCGGCTGGAGTCAGAAAGCTTCGAGCGGACCTTTGCGGATAGTGCGGGTGGTTTTTTCGGCGGGGTCATGAACAATCTCATGAACAATAGCAACGATCCGTATAAAAGGATAGACGTGTCGGCCAATGAATGGACGGCACCGGGCTATAGTCTGCACAACAAGGCCAGTATTTATCTGGCACCTGTGACCGTAGCGGCGGCGGATATAGCAGATTTTCCCGCCTATGCACTGGCCTTTGAGAATGCGGCTATGTTGCAGGCCGCCAATCGTCTGCATGGCGTCATGGTAACCCATAATGAATATGCGCCGCTGCGGATGGAAATCGATGTAGCCAATTTTGATAATACCTATGAGCGGGCAGAGGCGCATTACAGTCTGGAAGATGAAACGCGTACCGACTATACGGATATCGCGCATGATGATGACTGCTTCTCGGACACGCTGGAGGAGACCAGGCACTGGACAGAATGCACGACGTATCCGGGAACCTGTTACCTGAAGACGCATGTAACGCTGTCCATCAAGCTGTACGACCGTGATACGAACCAGCTGGTGTACAGCTATATCGGCAATACGGTAGAGGGGGAGACAATGGACGACCTTTACAGCATTTTAGAGGATTTCTACGGAAAATTAGGCAATAAAATCGGTTGAGCCCCGGCGGCTGGTTGGGAGATGCAGATCTGTATCTCCTGATTTTTTTTGTGCTTTTTAGGCGCAGCTGCGTCTGAAATATTTTCTGTTTTTGGGGAAAAGCATACAGGAATCATTCTATTCGGCTCGAATTATATAGAAAGAAGAGAACGGAACTTTTCAAACATTCAGTACCTTGTCCGGGGGCCTGTTTTAGCGGAAAACAGTGAATTTAATAGAGACAGGAGGGAATCGCAGTGTTGTACAGCGGTGTGGAAATAAAACGAGCGGATTTGCTGCAAAAACTCTTGGATACAACACAGACGATGATTTTCTGGAAGGATACAGAACGTCGTTTTGTGGGGGTGAACCAGGCTTTTTTGGATTATTATGGCTTTGCCGGACAGGAAGAGCTCATTGGAAAAACAGATGAGGAAATGGGCTGGCACTCCAACCCGGACCCCTTCGAAAACGATGAATGGCAGATCCTGCGGCAGGGAATCTCGACGCACATGGTCCATGGGAAATGTGTGGCACGTGGAGAGGAACGGGATATCCTGGCCAGTAAGAAGCCGCTATATGCCAATGGGAAAATCATCGGTCTGGTCGGGAGCTTTATCGATATCACCAGACAGGTACGACAGAAAAATGAGATTGCCCGGCTGAACCGGAAGCTGGATGGTATTCCAGGCGGCATCGCGATCTACAACCGTCGCTATGGAAAGCTGCACTGTATCAGTGTGAATCAGTGCCTGCTGCAGCTGCTCGGGACCACATCAGAAGCGGTACTGGACAAGAATATCGATGAACTGCTGGATATGCACATGACAGCGGAGGAACAGGAGCGGTTCTACAAGGAATGTCCGACCCTGCGCGGAGAACATCGTCGGGCAGCCGGAACCTTTCAGTTCTATAACATCGAGAAGAAAAGCTATGTCTGGCTGCAGATGACCTGCCAGCTGGTGCGGGAGCCGAATGATGAGGAACGGGTGTATTGCGCCTATACCAATGTGGACAAGCTCATGCGGTATGAAAAGGAAGTGCTGGCCAGCCGCCATCTGGCCGAGGAGCGCTACGCGCATGCCATGCGCATCTTCGGAGAGGACCGGCCGCAGAACATCGTTGCGCGGGGCCATTATAATTTTACCCGGAATGAAGTGCTGTCCTATGCGGCCTATGCCAATGATGTCTATTCCTTCCCGCTGCCAATTTCTTATGATGAGGCCTTTGCGGGGATGATGGCGCTGTCTTATACGGAGAGGGATCGTTGCCTGCTGGAGAATAAAATGAATCGGCAGCATCTCCTGCAGGCCTTTGAGCAGGGGGATACGCATATCTGCGTACGTTACCGGCGTTTGCTGCCGGCCAATGAGCCCGTCTGGCTGTCCATCGTGCTCGATGTTTTTGCCAATCCTCGGTCGGGAGATATCGAGGGGCTTTCCTATGCGTATGATATCACGCTGCAGGTGCTGGAGGAGGCCATCATCAATCGTCTGGGGTATCTAGGCTATGATGAGCTGGGACTGGTATACGGCAGCAATGGCTTCTGGCGGTGCTACCAGTATGAGAAGGGACAGAAGGGACTGCGCTTCCGCGGACATACGAGCGGCTCATGGGATAAAGAGGTTGAGCGCTATATCCGGGAAGAGGTTCAGCCGGAGCAGGCTGAGCGGGTAAAGAAGGAATTGAACATACCGGCCATTCGCGAGAAGCTGGCGCAGCAGGCGGTGTATATTACGACGCAGACTACCCGTTTGCCGGATGGTGCGGTGCGACAAAAGGAAATCAAATTTTCGTATCTGAATGAAGTGAAGGACACTATTTTTTACTGTATGAGCGATATCACGGAGCAGTTCGTACATGAGCATAAGCAGATTGCGGCGCTGAAGGCCGCCAAGCAGGAGGCGGAAGAGGCCAATGAGACGCGGGCGGCATTCTTTGCCAGTATCAGCCATGACATGCGTACGCCGCTGAATGGGGTGATCGGCTATACAGATCTCGCGCTGGAGGCGGCGGATATGGAAGGGGTGCAGAGCTACCTTTCGAAGATTCGCATATCGGGTAATCTGCTGCTGGCACTCATCAACGATGTGCTGGATTTTGGCAAATACCTGAGCCACAAGATCAAACTGAAGCAGGAGCCGGTGGGCATTGCGACAATCTGTGCGAATGTGGAAACTGTGATCCGGCCATTGGCGGATTACAAGACCATCACGTTTCAAATGGAGCGTGTCCATCCCTATGCCGGGCTGGTGTATGCGGATGCTCTGCGGCTGCAGCAGATCCTGGTAAATCTGCTGTCGAATGCGGTGAAATTCACTGCGTCCGGTGGGCAGGTCGAGTGCCAGATCACCGAGAAGGAGCAGGCCTCCCGCGTCTGGTGCTGTATTGTGGTAAAGGATAACGGAATCGGCATGGCGGAGGAGTTCCTGCCCCGCATCTTTGATCCCTATGCGCAGGAGGAGCGTTCCACGGCATCCAAGACCGTAGGAACAGGACTGGGAATGGCAATCGTCAAGCAGATTGTGGACTTGATGGACGGGAGCATTGAGGTGAAGAGCCGCATCGATGTCGGGACGGTTTTTACGGTGTATCTGGAGCTTGAAAAATACAGCGGGACGGATGTGCAGTCCGTGGTGGCCACGGAGCTTGATTATATGGATATTCTGCGCGGCAAGCATGTATTGCTTTGCGAGGACAACGAGCTCAATGCAGAAATTGCCCAGCTGCTGTTGGAGCACTGGGGCATGATCGTGACCTGGGAGAAAAACGGAAAATTGGCGCTGGAGGCTGTACGCCAGGATGAAACGGCATACGATATCATCCTGATGGATAAGCGGATGGCTGTTATGGACGGGCTCGATGCGACGGTGGCAATCCGGGACCTGGAAGAAGCGAGCGGGCGGCATATCCCCATCATAGCAATGACCGGCGATGTGGATGAAGAGTCCATCAAGTCCTGTCTGGATGCCGGGATGGATGATCATGTGGGCAAGCCCATCAACCGCAGCGAGCTGGCCCGGTCTATGGTACGGCTGCTCAAACAGCGGCATTGAGGTGTGTAGGCACAGCAAAGGAGGAGGAAAATGAAACGCTGCATATATCGCAAGGTACTGGTGTTCCTGTGCGTGCTGCTGCCGGTTTGGCTGGCCTGCGTTCCTCCGTCTGTTGCTGACAGTGCAGAACAGGGAAAAACAGTCCGGGTGGGCTGGTATCCATCGCCAGGGCTGCAGGATGGTGACAGTACGGAGCCGCTGGGTGGCTTTAACTATGAATACCTCATGCGCATTGCGCAGTATACGAATTGGAACTATACCTTCGTATTTGGCGATTTCGGTGAGCTGGAAGCTCAGCTGGAGGCAGGCAGTATCGACATCCTGGGCGATATTGCCAAAACAAAGGCGCGGCTCAGCCGCTATGCTTATTGTATCTATCCCAGCTGCTACAGCCACACGCTGCTGCTGTGCCGGAACGATGACGGCCGGTTTGCCTACGACGACTATGCGTCTTATGACGGCATGGTTGTCGGTAACAGTGGGTCGGCGTTTCGTCAGGAAATGATGGACCGTGAGGCCGCGGCACATGGATTCCACATCGACTATCGGGATTATCCGACGGATGATGCTATGCTGGAGGCCCTTGAACATGGTGAAGTGGACATGGCACTGGTCAGTGATGCCATCCAGAACAAGAGCTATAAGATCCTGCATGCCTGGGAACCGGCCGCACAATATTTTGTGGTCAATAAAAATCGTCCGGACCTGCTGGCTGAGCTCAACGAGGGGATGGAAAGCCTGCAGTCTGCAGATAGTGCGATTCAGGCACATCTCTTTGAAAAATATTTTGGCGGCGATAATAATGCGTTTTCGCTGGCACAAAGCCGTGATGAAATGGCGGCGATTGCGGCATCCCCGGTTTTGCAGGTCTTGATTGCGGAAGACCAAAAGCCCTTGTCGTATGTCGAAGATGACCAGGTCAAGGGTTTTATTCCCGATTATTTAAAGGTGCTTTCGCAAAAGACGGGCCTGCAGTTTTCTTATGTGGTGTGCAAGGACTATGCTGAGATGACCCAACGCTTTGCAGCGGGAGAGGGCGATCTCTGCGGGCAGTTGTATGAGAATTATGCGGCGCGGAACTACAAAATCATCCAGCCCTATACAACATTGTCCTGCGGACTGATCTATAATCCGGAGACCATCCGGGTGATGCGCACGGTCGCCGTTGAGCGCGGCAGCACTGTGCTGATCCAGCGCCTGGAAGAAATGGGCATGGAGGCGCAGCTCTACGATTCGCCGCAGGCCTGTCTGGATGCGGTAAAGGATAAGGCTGTGGATGCAGCGGCGATGCCCAATATCGTCTTTGAGCAGATTGCTTATCACGAGCCCTATCTGCATCTGATTTACAAGGCCCAGAGCAATCTGAATCTCAATCTGTGCCTTGGCGTTGCGGCAAAGCAGCCGCTGCTCTTCGGTATTTTTTCAAAGGCTACGGGGGCAATCGCACCGAGCCTTGTTACGCATCTGCTGCTGGCTGACAGCAGCCTGCAGCCGGAATATACCTGGGAAGACTACCTGCAGCACAATATGCTCTTCATCAAT
Source organism: uncultured Selenomonadaceae bacterium (assembly GCA_964520975.1). GTDB lineage: Bacteria > Bacillota > Negativicutes > Selenomonadales > Selenomonadaceae > CAZFPA01. The sequence continues at coordinate 10,255 of CAZFPA010000029.1, forward strand.
ATCATCATCGTTTTGCTGGTGGTTATCGTGTTCCTCATGTTGTGGCATCGGCGGCAAAATCATTTTAATGTCTGTCTGCTGAAGGCTACGGAAGCAAAAAACGAGTTTTTCAATAACCTCAGCCATGATCTGCGCACGCCGCTGACCGGTATCCTGGGCTACAGTGAACTGGCTGTCCGGACGGCGGAGCCGGCGAAGCAGCAGGATTACCTGCAAAAAATCCAGAAATCCGGGACGCTTCTGCTGAATCTCATCAACGATACGCTGAGCCTGGCCCGCATCGAGCGGGGCGAATTTGTGCTTACGCCGTCGGTAATCCATGCGAAGACGTTTTTCGAAATGCTGCTGGTACCGCTGCAGAGTAAAATGCAGCAGAAGGACCAGGTGTTTTCGTATGAGCTTGCAATTCCGGCGGATGAATATATTGCTGTGGACAAGCTGAAATTCCAGGATATGCTGCTCAATATCCTGAGCAATGCCGTCAAATATACGCCGGCCGGTGGACATATTTCCCTGTGCGTTCAGCGTCTGTCGGCAGCGGGCTCTGCTCCGCAGTACAGCATTGAGGTCAGGGATACGGGCATCGGTATGCGTCCGGAGTTTCTGACGCACCTTTTCGAGCCCTTTATGCAGGAGCCGGACAAGCGGGCGGAGGGCATGGCAAGAACGGGGCTGGGACTGGCCATCGTCAAGCGCATCGTGGATCTCATGCAGGGGGAAATCACCGTGCACAGTGTGAAAAATGAGGGAACGCAGGTGCGGATTGTCGTGCCGGTCACGGTTGTCCAGCGGGAGGCCGTGGCGGAGACGGTTTCGCAGCCGCACGGGCGTGATGCTGCGGTGCTGCAGGGAAGCCGGATTTTGCTTTGCGAGGACAATATGCTGAATCGTGAAATCATCATCGAGCTTTTGAAGGCCAAGGGCATGCGGGTGGATACGGCTGAGAACGGGCAAAAGGGATTGGAGCTTTTTTCGAAGGAGCCTCCAGGGACCTATCAGGCCATTCTCATGGATATCCGCATGCCGGTCATGGATGGCTATACAGCGACAGCCTGTATCCGGGCGCTGGAAAATGCCTACGCGAAAACCATCCCGATTCTGGCCCTGTCGGCGGATGCTTACGAAGAAAGCATCCGCAAATCGCTTGCCTGCGGGATGACGGCTCATTTGGCCAAGCCCATCGAGCCGGACAAGCTGTTTGCCGCGCTGGTAAAATATATAGTATCTGTCGGCTAGCCTGCCGGATGGCAGGGCTTCGTGAATAGGAAACGCCCCCATAGAGGTGCATGGCGCATCTGCTGTGGGGGCGTTTTTCATATTTAGGGAATACTGGACAAAAAATCAGAAGAATCTTGGCAGATACTGCTTGTGCGCGGGCAGCATTTCTTCCATCACCGTCTTAGCAATATCGCCGCTGACCATCAGTGGATTGGCCGTGAATGCCTGCAGCCGAGGAACTGGGACGGTATCCGCAGCAACTGAGGAACAGTCAGCATCGGTAAAGGAGATAGCCAACTGGCACAGATGGCTGAGGACCTGCAGAAAAATATTGAAAAATTTCATGTTTGAGTAAAGGAGACGGGTGCGACCGACGGGGGCCACACCCTTTTTGGGAAAATATGAGCCTGGAACAAGATGTTTCAGACTACTTAGGTGATGATGCTTCAAGAAGTTCTGCATACTGATGCTGTGAGGAGATTCTTGCTCCTTTGTGCGATTCGTTACTGAAAATTTCGCTGGAATCTGTTAGATTCGAATCAGGTCAGAAGGACAGGGGGATGCGGGATGGCAGCAAATCGTCTTACCGAGGTCTGTAAAAATTATTTGGTGGCCTATGATAAACTCACCGGGCTCTATAGCCGGGAACGTTTTTATGAAAAGGCAAAAGAGCTTTTGCGGGCATGTCCAGCAATGGACTTTGTTGTGATCTGCTCGAATATTGGCAGCTTTAAAATGATTAACGATATCTATGGGAATCAGGAAGGGAATGCACTGCTCTGCAGCCTGGCTGCGCGCCTGCGGGATATGCGCCTGGTACATGCCGTTTATGGGCGCCTGGAGAGTGATAAGTTTGCCATTTGCATGAGTGCAGCGGAATATCACGCAAGCGGTTTCGCACAGATCTATACGCGCGTGTCGCTGCCGCGGCATAGGGCAATGTCCATTATGAATTACATCGGGGTATATGCAGTTGATGATCGTACGCTGCCGATTGGCATCATGTGTGATCGGGCGATGATGGCATTGAATACGCTGAAAGGCAGCTATGAAAAGCAGGTAGCTTACTACGATGAAAGTCTTCGGCAGGAGATACTGCGTGAGCAAAAAATTGTGCAGGGGCTGCAGCAGGCCTTGCAGGAGCAGCATTTCGAACTGTATCTGCAGCCACAGGTAGATGTCCGCTCAGGCCGGCTTTTGGGGGCGGAGGCCCTGGTGCGCTGGAACCATCCCGTGTGGGGGCTGGTTCCGCCGGGACAGTTCATTCCTATATTGGAAAAGAATGGGCTGATTACGAAGCTGGATTTTCGGGTGTGGGATATGGCCTGCCGCCTTTTGAAACGATGGCAGCAGGAGGGGCGTCCGGCACAGGCGTTGTCGGTGAATATTTCGCCGCGGGATTTTTATTTTGCGGATGTTTATCGGATTTTTGCCAATCTGCTGCGTACATATGAGATCTCACCTGGCTGTCTGCATTTGGAGATTACAGAAAGCGGCTTTGCTATAGCTATGTTGCTGAAAAGGGGAGCTTTCAGGTCACGGTTAGTTACGGTTTGGCGGATGTCAGCGGCGCTAAAGATTTTTTAGCAGCAATGCACCTGGCTGATGCGAAGATGTATGCCTCAAAATATAAAAGAAGGTAGGGCATTCCTCAAGATTTATATTTCCCGTTGGCAAAGCCCAAAGAAGAATTCCAGGGGACTGTCCTCATATCCGGGTTGACTCCGGTCTGTTTTAGCGCAAAGATTGTCCGTTGAATCACAAAAAAGGAGATGCGATTTCGCATCTCCTTAAATTTTCATCTGGAGCGGGCGAGGGGAATCGGACCCCCCTCTTCAGCTTGGGAAGCTGACATTCTACCAATGAACTACGCCCGCAAGGTCATTTCGCCAGGTGGCTCAGCCTTACAGTAAAATATGTTATCACAAATTCCCCTTTGAGGCAAGGGATTATTTCGGCAAATGGGCCGAGGCAATGGCAGAGGCCAGGCCGGGAACCGTTGTCTGGGCGGTGGCTCCGGGGGCTTGTTCACTACCGGCGGCAGCGTTGGCTGTCTTATCCTCGATGGGCTTGATGATGACATCGAGGGTGTCGCCGTTTTTCACCGGAGCGGTGAAGTCGACCTCCTGGTTGTTCACGAGGATGGTGAAGGTCACGCGGCTGGTGGAAGGCGGTGCCTCGAAGCCAACGGCCAGCAGTGCGTCACTGACCGTTGTGGCCTTACGTTCCGAACGGCTGTAGCGCACGTCGCTGCCTTCTTCGATGATGGTGCCGGGGCTGGCTTTATGTCCGTTGACCTCCAGTGTGATGCTCGCAGAAGGAATCTTGTATTCCGCCTTGTTGTAGTAGATGATGAGCGAGGCGTCAAGCTCCGAGATATGGAGAACATCGCCGAGCTTCAGTTCGGGCGGCGCAATGTATTCGATATGATCCTTTTCGTGGACGGGCGTCGAAAGTGTGGCCGGATTGTCGTTGAGCAGCAGTTCCGGGGCAACGGTATACTGTGAGGCACTGCCATTGAGCGTGTAGCTGATCTTGCGGCCGGTCGGCGCGTAGCCGGCGGCGAGCAGGGCTTCGCCGACACTGCGCGGTTCCTTGCTGGTGAGGACGTCGCCGTCCTTGAGCTGGGTCGCTGCATCCGCAGCCGCTCCATTGATTGTGAACTGGGCCTGGATATGTTTTTCTTCGCCATTCACAAACAGCGTATAGTCCGGTGGTACCTCAATGACATCGGTAAGGGTGACGACCGGTGTCGTGCCGTTCTTTCCCGGTTCGATATGGATGTGGCTGCCGTCGTGGATGGGGGAGTCAAGCGTGGCACTTTCTCCGTCGAGTTCGAGCTGGGCGAGTGTGCCGAGCGTGCCCGGAATGAATTTTGTGTTGTCGTTGATGTTGAGCATGAGGCCGAGCCCGGGGCGTCCGTTGAATTTCTTGAGCTGGATGCCGGCGTTGAGCAGGGCATCCGAGACCGTGAGGTCACGGAAATTGAACAGGCTGTATTCTTCCTCGTTGACGTAGACCCGCAGAAAATGCAGGGTGTTGATGGAGGCAATCTTCAGGATGCCCAGCGGTGTAACGGCATCCGGCGAATGCAGGTCGTCCGGGATGCTGTCGATGCCTTCGATGGTCTCGGGGCGGCGTACCGCAACGCGGGCCTCAGGCAGAGAGAGCGCGTCAGCCACGAGCTTTGGCAGCATCGGAGTGAGGGAACCGCCGCCTACCAGCAGCACGGCCTGCGGCGTGTTGTCGCCGTTGAGGTCCATGATCTGTTTGGCGATGGCATCGGCCAGGTTCTTGATGCTCGGCTCGATGGGGCTGATGACGTCCACGGCCTGCAGGTCGTAGCTCATGCCCAGGATGTCCTGGAACTGGGAGGCTTCGCCGTTGGCTGCTTCGCGCTTTACGCGTTCGGCCACGTTGAAGTCCAGCAGGAATTTCTGGGAGATGGCTTCCGTGATCTCATCTCCGGCCAGTGGGACCATGCCGTAGGCGACGACTGAGCCATTTTTGGTGATGGCAACGTCGGAAGTGCCGGCGCCGATATCGACGAGTACAAGGTTCAGGTGGCGCATGGTCGGTGGAATGAGCACGTTGATGGCAGCAATCGGCTCGAGGGTGAGGGCGCGCATGTCAAGCTTGGAAGCCTGCAGCGCGGAGTGCATGGAGTCGATGACCTGGCGCGGCAGGAAGGTCGCGATGACCGTGGCCTTGGCACTGCGGCCGCGCTGGCCCACGAGGGTCTTGAGCTGATTGCCGTCGAGGGTGTATTTGATGGTGCTGTAGCCTACGCAGTAGTAGCGTGTGGGATCGTCGATGGTATTCGAGGCGGCGAGGCTGGCCTGTGCGGCCTGGACACCCGCAAAATCGAGGCTGCGTTCCTGCTCCGGGGTGATGAGGCCATTGATTTCCATTTCGGCTTCGGCCGTCATGGTGTAAAGGGCACGGCCGGCAGCGGCTACTGCGGCGTGCTGCAGGGGGCCGGTACGCTTGGCCAGGGCCTGTTTGACGCTGGTGATGACTTCAGCAACCTGCGGGACATCGTGGATCTGGCCATCGAGCATAGCCCGGGTCTTGTGCTCCTGGCGCTCGGTGGCGATGATCTTGAGGCCATGGGCTTCCTTTTCGGCCACGATGCCGATGACACTGCGCGTGCCGATATCGAGCGCAAAGAGGCGTTCCTTGCGCTCACGCCGGGCGGTTGTCCGGGTCTTGGTGGTGCGTTTTTTGCGCGGCTTCTTTTCCGGCGCTGTATTTTCAAGGACTGTAGTTTCGCTGTTTGCTTTTCTTGGCATAAAAAAATCTCCTTCATGACAAAATAGAGGTTAATTCTATTATTTCGCGAATTAATCTATAGAATCCTTTTTGATTCAAAATTTTGTTGCAACGGACGCTATTCCAGATCAGGGATGAATAGCAGATGGGGTGTGAGCGATATGACAGTGAACAGAGAAGTAATTACCGGCAGTGATTTCAAGCGCATGGTTACCGGTGCGTATAGTGAATTTCTGCTGGAGTCGGAGAATATCAATGCAATCGGCCGGGCAGAGAGCAGCAGCAGTGCACCGGGCACGCATATCCTGCGGACGATGGGGGCGGCCATTCTGCCGCTGGAGGACTGCCGGGACGACGGTATCGGCGGCCTGGCACGGCGGGTAGCCAACGGGGCGATCCTGGGGGCAAGAGGCAATTCCGGCGTGGTGCTCGCACAGCTTTTCCGCGGTATCGCGAAGGGGCTTTTGGGAAAATACAATGCGACTTCGTCGGAATTCGGCAAGGCGTTCCAATATGGTATCCTCTACGCGCAGCGGGTGATCCCGGAGGAGCCGGAGCGGCCAATCATCCGGGCGGCCAAGGCGGTGGCGAAGGGGGCCTATCATGCGGTCCGGGCCAACCTGCCCATATCGGAAATCCTCATGGCGGCGATTGAGGCCGGGAAAAAGAGCGCCGTACAGACGGCGGTGCCGGATGCCGGGGAGAAAATCATGATGGTATTTCTGCAGGGCTGCCTGAAGGGGCTCGACGGCAATTTCGTTTCGCCGACGCTGAGCTTTTCTACGGGCTTCAAGACGCAGACGAACCTGCCGGATCCGCGGCTGGATCTTGTGCGTCCTTACTGCATTTCGCTTTTTGTGGAGAATCCGCAGCTTTCGCTGGCTGAGGCTGAGGAACAGTTGCAGGACTACGGGGATTTCATCGTCGTGGAACGGCGGGAAACAGCGGTATTCATCCACCTGCATACGGATCATCCGGGCAATGTGCTCGAACAGGCCGTGGGCTGGGGCAGCCTGCGGGATATCCATATCAATATCATGGCGGAGCCGCATGCGATGGCTTCCGTGCATACCGCGCTGATGCCGGTGGCGGTGCTCGCAATCGCTGAGGACAAGGCCTGGGGTGAGCGGCTGCAGCAGCTCGGGGCAACGGTGCTGCTGGAGGGCGGCGGTACGGCCTGCCCGTCGGTGGGCGAGGTCGTGAATGCGGCGCACAGTGATATTGCGCGCAGCTATGTGCTGCTCAGCAACAGCCCGAGCCAGCGCCTGGTGATGCGGCAGGCCAAGCGTATTTTCGGCGGCCGCATCGAGCTGGTGCAGGCGGAGAGCAGCGAGCAGCAGGCACAGGCCCTGACCGCGTTTTCGGCGGACCTTTCCGCGCGGGAAAACGCGGAGCGGATGCGGTCAGCGCTCTCCTGAGCACAGGCCTTGATGAAGGTATTGATGAAAAAAGCCATGAGCGATGCCACGGTTCCCTGGAGCCGTGGCAGGCTCATGGCTTTTTATTTCAGCAGGACAGCAAGCTGTGCCTTTACCGTCGCGGGGTCAATGGCCTGCATACAGGCATTGTCCTTGCGATGGCAGGACATCTTGCCACAGTTGTGACATTCATGCGGGGTGAGTACGAAGGTATGTGAGCCGGCGAGCGGACCATAGGTGACCGGGGAGGTCGGTCCCCAGACGCTCAGGGTGGGAAGCCCCACGCCGTCCGCGATATGGAGCGGTCCGGTATCGCCGGTCAGCAGCAGGGTCCCCTGCTGGAAAACAGCAGCGAGCTCCAGCAGATTCGTTTTCCCGGCAATGCAGAAGGCCTGGCGTCCAAGCTGGGACAGGGCGGTATCGATGTAGGGCTGGTCGCCCTTTGCACCGCAGAATACGAGCTGGACATCGGCAGGCACTTCCTGCAGGGCCGCGACAAAAGCGGCGGGTTCCCAGTTCTTGTTCGGCCAGCTGGTCCGCAGGTTCACGAAGAGAATGCGCCGGGCGGGATCGATGCCCTCGCGGCGCAAAAAATCCGGAGCAAAGGCCTGCAGCTCCGGGGACAGCGGGAGCCGGAGCTCTGGCGAAGTTTCCTGAATGCCGAGCGGAGCCAGGGCGCTCAGGTAGCGGCGGATTTTATTCGGGTCGGCAAGGTCGGCGGCCTGTTCCGTCATGAAGAGGTGATTGAATTCATGGCGCTCGTGGATCCCGATGCGGCGCGGGGCTTTGCTCATACGGGTCAGCAGGCCGGTGAGGAAAAGGCCCTGGATATCCAGCGCAATATCGAAATAGCGGTCAGCAAAAAGTTTTTTTGCTTCTTGCAGCGACGCACGGGCCGCGCGCAGGTGCAGTCCGCTCACGGCCTTGTCGAAGACCTGCCGATTCCAGATCAGCAGCTCATCAATGTCGGAATTGTAGCGGAGCAGTTCGTTGCACGGCGGGCTGGCCAGCCAGGTGATGTGGCAGGAAGGCCAGGCTTTTTTCAGTGCATGGGCTACGGGGGTGGCATTCACTACGTCACCGATAGAGCTCAGGCGTACAATGAGGAACCTGGTATGGTCATAATTCATGGAAAGCCATCTTTCTAAAGGGATTTACCCTTTCTTTATTCAATGTTACAATAAAAGGATACAGTAATTCATTTGACGCTTGTCTCCGCTTTGGCGCGGAGATGGTTTTGGCGGACCGGCAGGGGCAGTAACGGGCGGTGAGCGGATCGCTCCCACTTCGCTGCGGCGTGAAGCTGGTGTCAAACGGAAGGCTTTTCTTTGAAAAGCCTTGCACAATGATGTTGTAAAACTACGATGATTTTACCATAGTCAGGACAGATTCGCAAAGAAAATAAGGATGAGGTCGCCGAAGGGGGAAACCGGTGTGATTCGGGATATTGATATACGTTCGTTGGCAAATGATGCGTCCTTTACGCGGGGGAGCCGTTATTACAATAACAGTCAGGTCGTTGAGCTCCAGCAGAAGCCGCTGGATGAGCGCTGCTACACGGCTAAGGTGCAGGGGAGCAGTGCGGCCGCCTACGAGGTGGAGGTCGAGCTCACGCAGGATCGCTGCCATGTGAGCGATTATTGCTGTGACTGTCCGGCAGCGCTGCGCAGCTATCGGGAAGGGGCCTGCAAGCATGTGGTGGCAGTTCTCAAGGCTATTCAGCATGAACAGAGCCTGCAGGAGGAAGGGAACCAGCACGCGGCCTCCGGCATGCGGCTGTTTTCCTTTTTCTCCCGCGAGGCAGAGCGGGAGGAAAAAATCGGAGATGCCGAGCCGCTGCAGCTGGTACCGCGCCTTTGCGTGATCCGGGAATACGGCAATGTGACCTGCTGGCTGGAGTTTCGTATCGGCTATGAGCGCCTCTACGTGCTCTCGCATATCCGGAATTTCATGCTGGCAGTGCGGGAGGGGACGGTAGAGAGCATCAACAAGAGCCTCCAGATTGATACGCGGCGCATGAGCTTTGCACCAGGCCTGTCAGCGGAGCTTTGGCAGCTTTTGCGTACGGCCTGGGAGGATGAGGAAAGCCTGCTGACCTACAGCACGTATTTTCGTTCGTCCTATGCGGCGGGCAGCCAGATCTTTGAGGGGAAACGGTTCAAATTGTCCCCGGGGACGCTGCGGCGCTTCCTGTCCATCATGGGGGAGGAGCCCTTCGAGTTCGTGCTGGATGGGCTGCAAAAGCGCGAGGTACATGTCCAGAAGGGGAATCCGGATCTTTCGATCGAGGTGGAGGAACGTCAGCAGAGCGGGCGCATTTCCCTCGCGACAGAGGGCGTGATTCCGCTCAATGTGGCCTGCAGCTATGTGCTGGTAGAGGATACCATCTACGAGGTGGAGGCGGATTTCGCCCGGGGCCTCAAGCCGCTCATGGAGGGATTCCGGGCCGCGCGCCATCTGAAGATTCCTGCGGCTTCGATGGGGGATTTCTTTGGCCGGCTGCTGCCGGAGCTCGAGAAGATCGCGAAGGTGCATGTGGCACCGGCCTTCCTGGAGCGCTTTGAGATCCTGCCGCTGTCGGCGGAGGTGTTCATCGATTATTATGAGGACGGCATCGCGGCACGGCTCAAATACCATTATGCGGGCTACGATTTCAATCCGCTGCTGCAGGCGAACCTCCCGGCGGAGAAGGAGCGCATCATCGTGCGTGACGCGCTCACCGAGCATCAGATCGAGCATCTTTTCCGGCAGTATCGCTTTGAGATCAAAAAGGGGCAGTGGGTGCAGCCGGATGAGGAAAAGACGTATGATTTCCTCACGGAGGCGCTGCCGCAGCTTGCGAATATCGCGGATGTGTACTATTCGGAAATCTTTCGGAAAAAGCCGGTGCAGAGTCTGGGCAAGGTCACGGTCGGCGTGAGCATCAGCGATGATAATATGCTGCAGCTTTCGATGCCGAAGCAGGCTTTTGATTTCGATGAACTGCTGGATATTCTGGCCTCCTACCGTCTGAAGCGCCGCTATCACCGCCTGAAGGACGGTACGTTTGTGACGCTGGGGGAGCAGCAGCTGGGAGCCTTGGCGGATTTCGTCGAGAGCACGGGACTCAAGAAGACGGACAGCGATTCCGTAGAACTGCCGCTGTCCCGGGCCATGTACGTCGATGCGCTGGCCCGCGAGGATGAGGGCCTGCGCCTGGAACGCAGCCGGCGCTTCAAGGAAATTGTGCGGGACATCAAGAATCCGGCTGATGCGGATATCGAGGTGCCGGCCTGCCTCAAGGGCGTGCTGCGCGATTATCAGGTCACGGGCTTCTGCTGGTTGTCCGCACTGGCCAGCTATGGGCTGGGCGGCATCCTCGCGGATGATATGGGCCTGGGGAAAACCCTGCAGGTCATCGCGTTCCTGCTCGCCCACCGGGAGAAGGACGCACCGCCGGCGCTCGTGGTCGCACCGACCTCGCTCATGTACAACTGGCTCGATGAGATTGAGCGTTTTGCCCCGCAGCTCAAGGCGTCGGTCATTGCCGGGAGCAAAAAGGAACGGGAGGCTGCGCTGGCGGTGGATGGCGGCTATGATGTGATCGTGACGACCTATAATATGCTCAAGCGTGATATCGCACTCTATGAGAAGCAGCGGTTTTCCTACTGCTTCCTCGATGAGGCGCAGCATATCAAAAATCCGTCGACGCAGAATGCCAAGGCGGTGAAGAAGCTCCGCACGGGCGGCTATTTTGCGCTGACCGGGACGCCGATCGAGAATACGCTGACCGAGCTTTGGTCGATTTTCGATTTCCTTATGCCGGGCTATCTGTTCAATCACAAGCTCTTCAAACAGCGTTTTGAGGTGCCGATTGTGCGGGCCAAGGACGGCCATGCGATGAAGAATCTCAATCGCCATGTGGCCCCCTTTATCCTGCGCCGACTGAAGAAGGATGTGCTGAAGGAACTGCCGGACAAGGTGGAGAGCCGCATGGTCAATGAGATGACAGCAAAGCAGGCCAAGGTCTATACGGCTTACTTTGTCCAGGCGCAGAAGGAATTTGCGGCGGAGCTCAAGGCACATGGCTTTGGGGAGAGCCGGATCAAGATTCTGGCGCTGCTCACGCGGCTGCGGCAGATTGCCTGTGATCCCTCGCTGTTCCTGGAGGACTACGATGGCGGCTCCGGCAAGCTCGATATGCTGGAGGAGGTCGTGAGCGAGGCTGTGGAGGCCGGGCATCGGCTGCTCATCTTCTCGCAGTTCACGAGCATGCTGCAGCGCATTGCGAGCCGGCTCGACGAGCAGGGTCTCGAGTATGAGTATCTGGATGGGCAGACACCGGCGCTTGAACGCATCCGGCTGGTCAAGGACTTCAATGCGGGTTCGCAGCCTGTGTTCCTCATCTCCCTCAAGGCGGGCGGCACCGGACTGAATCTCACGGGCGCAGACATGGTCATCCACTACGATCCATGGTGGAATCCGGCCGTGGAGGATCAGGCTACGGATCGTGCCTATCGCATCGGGCAGAAGAACAATGTCCAGGTGCTGAAGTTCATCACCAAGGATACCATTGAGGAGCAGATCTATACGCTGCAGCAGCGCAAGAAGGCGCTCATTGACCAGATGATACAGCCGGGCGAGAACTTCCTCACACAGCTCAGCGAAGAGGAGATCCGGGCGCTGTTTGCAGGAAGATGATGAGATAGCGATGGCGGCAAAGGCGGACAGCTGGCGACAGTACGGCAGGAGCCGCAAGGGAAGGAGCAGGCGATGGAGCGTTGTATCATGCATGTGGATATGGATGCCTTTTTTGCTTCGGTGGAGCAGCGCGATCATGAGGCATATCGCGGGCAGCCGGTGATCGTGGGCGGCCTGTCGGCTCGTGGCGTAGTCGCGACGGCTTCCTATGAGGCCCGGCGTTTTGGCGTCCATTCAGCCATGCCCATGAGCCAGGCGAAGAAGCGGTGTCCGCAGGGGATCTTTGTTTCCGGCCGCCATGCGCATTACCGGGAGGTATCCGCACAGATTTTTGCGATTTTTGACCGGTTTTCCCCGATTGTGGAGCCGCTGTCCATTGATGAGGCTTTTTTGGACCTGACCGGGATGGAAAAGCTCATGAAGACGCCGGCAGACTATGCCAGGCGGCTCAAGGCCGCCATTCGGGAGGAGACCGGGCTCGTGGCTTCGATGGGGATTGCTCCCAATAAATTTCTCGCGAAACTGGCCTCAGACTTGAAAAAACCGGACGGCCTTGTGGTCATTGAGGCGGACTGCATCCAGCAGGTGATCGGGCCGTTGCCCATTCGCCGGATTTGGGGTGCAGGGCCCAAGACCACAGCGCAGCTGCAGCGCATGGGATATGAAACCATCGGGCAGGTAGCCCAGGGGAATTTGGCGGAATTCACCAGAGCGTTTGGCCCAAAACTGGCCCGGCAGCTCATCGGACTGGCGAATGGCCGGGATGACCGGCCGGTGACTCCGGCGAGGGAGGCACAGTCCATCGGCAATGAGAATACCTTCGAACAGGATATCCGCGGTCGGGAGGCAGTGGAGGCAGAGCTGCTGCTTTTGGCGGAGAAGGTCGGCTGGCGCTTGCGGCAGGCGGGGTGCCGGGCCCGGACCGTCCAGCTCAAGGTCCGGCTGGCAGACTTTACTACCTATACCCGCAGCCGCACGCTACTGGAGGGCACCTGCTACGACGAAGTGCTCTATCAGACGGCCCGGGAGCTCTATGCGGATCTGAAGGTGGCAGGGCCGGTACGGCTGCTGGGCATCACCGGCAGTAATTTCGACCTCTATGAGACGTCCCTCTTCAGCGAGGAGCAGAAGCAACGCGAGCTTTATGGGGCCATTGACGGTCTGAGGAAGCGCTTTGGCAGTGATATCATCCGTCATTTGGGCGGAGCGGGAAAAATGCAGAGGACAGATTAAAAAACTGTAATTATCATAGACTGAAAATAAGATAATGGGGTTGAAAAAAAGGGCTCTGCTTTATACAGAGTCCTTTTGCGTGAGCGATATGTATTTTTCCGTTGGTCTATACGCGAAAAGGACCTGCCATAGCAGATCCTTTTCTAAGACGGTGTCCAAAATGCCGTCTGCTTCACATGCCTAAACCTGCATCGGCAGGTGGGTATCCTAAGTCGTGTTTTTGCTATTCGCTCGAGGCGATCCAGCATCCCCAAGAACAATTCAGATTCCCGTATAAAAAAAGTCGGTTAGACATAAATGAAAGCCCACGAACATCCCAGGCAGTTCCTTCTTTAGATGTTATAATATCATATATAAAGAAGATTCGCAAGACTTGACAAACATAGAAATAGCAGGATAAAATACGTAAAATTACCGCATTGAAAGGATGGATTTTGATGAACAGAAACACCATGCACGCAATCCTGGCTGAACCAGGAAAGGAGCCGGAGATCCTCATGCTGCCGACAGACGGACTTCAGCATGAGGAGGCACTGCGGGACGTGCTGGAGGGCAACTACGGAGCAATTGAATTTTTCCGCATTGAGGAGGGGATATCGCTCTTCGTGCTGGTCAATGATCTTGCTGTAGCCCTTGGCATGAAGCCGAATCGCCGCTTTCCCGGCAAGGACAGCGAGCAGATCATCTTTGGCAAGGCCATCTTCATTGCGGCCTATAACGGTGAACTGCCGGACCGCGAGGGGACGCTGGATATGCCGGAGGAAATGTGCCGGATGTTCATCGAGCAGATCAAGCTGAATTTTGCCGCTTGCGATGGTACGGAAAAGCCTCGTCCGGAGGATGAGATCTACTATGAAAACCAGGGCGATCCGGAGCGGGAAAAGGCCTTCCGCTGGGTCGAGATTCCGGCCCCCGGGACGCTGGGACCGGCCCTGGAAGCTGGCCGGGCCAAATACTATACGGCAGGCGATCAGGAGCTGCTCGAGATCCACGGCCGCTTTTTCAAGCGCATCGAGGTCTATACGGAAAAATCCCGGCTGAGCTGATCCACGGTTCCTGGTTCTTTGGTGTATGCTGTACTAGTACA
>CAZFPA010000030.1:0-1577 GCA_964520975.1 uncultured Selenomonadaceae bacterium
AAATGGCTGGATCTGGCAGATGGCTTTTTCCGGCAGGGGGATTTTCAGGCGATGCGGGCCTGTGCCCGGGAGATTTTGGAGCGGGAGCCCGCGGATTTGGATGGGCGGGCCTTGCTGGCACAGGCGTCTTTTTATCTGGGGGATGAGACGGCTGCCAGGGAACTGGCGGGTGAGGTGCAGGCGGAGGACAGCCGCCACCTGCGGGCGCTGCTGGTAGAGGGCGAGCTCTATGCGGGGGATTTCCTGCTGGTGCAGGAGATTGCTGTGCTGGAACGCCTCACGGCTTTGGCGGGGGAGCTGCCGGCAGATGCGCTGCGCGGCTGCGATTACCTTGTCTGGGTGCGGGCGCTGTGTCTGCTGGCGGATGCCTATGAGCTGGCGGGCAAGCCGAAGAAGGCGGCGGAGGCGATGTTTGAGATCAGCCGCCTTGTGACCGAGCCTTTGTCAAAGGCGGATTTCTACAGCAAAGGTCTCTTTCTCACAAATTACCGCGTGATGCCGGTTGATCGTTCCCTCGCACTGCACAAGGGCTACAATGCCTTTTTCCGGGCGAAGGTGACCTTCCCGCATGAGCCGGCACAGGCGAAGCGTCATCTGCGTATCGGGTATATTTCGCCGGATTTCCGGCTGCATGCGGTGGTGTATTTTTTGCTGCCCTTTCTGCGTGACTACAATAAAAAGGAATTCGAGGTCTTTGTCTATCAGCGGGGGAAGAGCGACAGCGTGACGCAGCGGCTGAAGCGCTTTGCGGTCTGCTGGCGGGATGTGGCGGAGCTTTCGCCGCAGGAGGCTGCCCGGCAGATTTACGCGGATAAGATCGATATTTTGGTGGATCTTTCCGGGCATACGCAGGATTCCTGCCTGCCGGTGCTGGCCTGCCGGCCGGCGCCCGTGCAGGTGTCGGGCATTGGCTATATGAATACCACCGGGCTGCGGGAAGTGGATTATTTCTTGTCGGATGTGCATTGCCAGCCTGCTGCTGAGCCGACACGGGGCTTTACGGAAAAGGTGGTGCGGCTGCCGAAAAGCCATCTCTGTTACGGGCCGGAGGCCATCCGTTCCATGCCGGAGCCGGGGCGTGAGGCTCCCTGTCTGCAAAATGGCTATGTGACGTTTGGCTGCTTCAATACGTTTTCGAAGGTATCGCGGCAGACGCTGCTTTTGTGGCGGGCTGTTTTGGAGCAGGTGCCGACGGCCCGGCTGGTGCTGAAGGCAAAGACCTGCAGCATTCCGGCGGGGCAGCAGTATATCCGGGAGCGGCTGGCGGCATTGAGCATCGATGCGGCACGGGTGGAGCTCCGCCCCTATAGTCCGGATTATCTGGAGCAGTACCGGGACATCGATGTGGCGCTCGATACGCTGCCCTATAATGGCGGGCTTACGACCTGCGAGGCGCTCTATATGGGGGTGCCGGTCGTGACGCTGCGCGGACGCAGCCACGGTTCACGGTTCGGGGCGAGCCTGCTGGAGAACGCAGGGGTGGCGGAGCTCATTGCGGAGAGTGAGATGGAATACGTGAAAAAGGCGGTACAGCTCGCGACATCGCCGGAAATCCTGCAGCAGTTCCATGCGGGGCT
>CAZFPA010000030.1:1677-24004 GCA_964520975.1 uncultured Selenomonadaceae bacterium
CTGGTGGTTGTCTGGTGGATGTGCGGCAGGTGCTTTTTGAAAGGAAGCGTTATTATGGATATGGACATGAGCATTGCGGCGCTGTCAGTCGGCATGCATGCGCAGCAGACGATGCAGGATATGGGCACGTCGGTCCTGAAGATGGCAATGGACTCGCAGACGGATGGTGTGCAGGAGCTGCTGGCGGGTACCGTGGGCAGTCTGGACCCGAATCTCGGGGCAAATCTGGATATCCAGGCCTGATAACCGGGCCTGGAGACGGTTTATTGCCGGGTATGGTGTGTGCGGTTGCTTCCACAGAATTTTGATCAATGTTGTATTTTTGTAAAATTCAATGATTTTCAAAATAGTAGAAATTTTTTCTTGCTTTTTTTGACGGGGGCAACTATACTAGGAATTAAGGATGTCTCTTTGTCTGGACTTTGTAGGAGATTCGCGCAAGCAGATTGGGATGTTCAAACTCAAAAGGTGAGGGGATTTTTTCATGGCTTTCGAAGACAAAACGTTAGTATGCAAGGACTGTGGTAAGGATTTTATCTTTAGTGCAGGCGAACAGGAATTTTATGCAGAGAAGGGTTTCGAAAATGAGCCTGTACGCTGCCGCGATTGCCGCGACAAGCGCCGCCGTGGACGTGAAGGCGGAGAGAAAGAGCCGCGCCAGATGTACAAGGTAACCTGTGCAGAGTGCGGCAAAGAGACTGAGGTTCCGTTTGAACCGAAAAATGATCGCCCGGTATATTGCCGCGATTGTTTCAATGCAAGAAGAGGCTGATATTTGGATCGTTCATGAGACGCTGAACCGTGGATTTTCTATTGAAAATCTCTGACGATGGCGTTATAATACAAATGTCTACTGGCAATGAAGCCCGGATTCAATCTCCGGGCTTCATTTATATTTCATTTACATAGGAGGAGACAGATGTCAAAGAAGTTATTGGTGTTATGTATGACAGGCCTGCTGGCGGTTATGGCTTTGGCGGCCGGCTGCGGCGGCACGCAGAAGGATGCTGCGTCCAGTGCGGAAAAGGTGCTGCGGGTAGGGACTACCGCAGATTTTGCCCCGTTTGAGTTCCAGGATGCGGACGGCAAGGATTATCAGGGCTTTGATATGGACCTGATCCGGGCTGTAGGCAAGGAAATGGGCTATAAGGTAGAGATCCAGAACCTCAATTTCGACGGCCTCATTCCGTCGCTGGAAACGGGCAATGTGGATCTCGTTGTTTCGGGCATGTCCATCAACGATGAACGCAAGGCCAAGGTTCTTTTCTCAGAGCCTTACTATAAATCCGGTCTGACCATCGTGGTCAAGAAGGATAATACGGCCATCAATGCGTTCAAGGATCTGACGGGCAAGAAGGTTGCGGTGCAGATCGGCACGACGAGTGCTGAAGAGGTCCGCAAGCTGCCGAACGTAGAGGTCAAGGAGTTCAACAGCTCCGCGGATACGTTTATGGAGCTCAAGGCTGGTGGCGTCGATGCGGTTGTCAACGACCGCCCGGTCAATGACTATTACATCGTGAAGAGCGGCGAGACGGGTGTGCGTTCCCTGAACGAACTTCTGTCCTCGGAGGATTACGGCATGGCAATGAACAAGAAGGATGCCGAGCTGCAGAAGAAGATCGATGCAGCGCTTGAAACGCTCAAGCAGAATGGTGAGTACGACAAGATCTATGCAAAATGGTTCGGTGAGAAGAAGTAATTCAGCCGGATCGGGGAAATTTATATATTGATGGAGGGGAAAGTATGTCTAAGAAATTTTTAGTTTTGTGTATGACAGCACTGCTCGCAATCGGGGCCCTGGCGGCTGGTTGCGGCGGCGCGCAGAAGGATGCGGCCGGCAGCAGTGAGAAGGTTCTCCGTGTAGGTACCAATGCAGATTTTGCCCCGTTTGAGTTCCAGGATGCGGACGGCAAGGAATATCAGGGCTTTGATATGGACCTGATCCGGGCCATCGGCAAGGAAATGGGCTATAAGGTAGAAATCCAGAACATCAATTTCGACGGACTGATTCCGGCGATGGAATCCGGCAACATCGATCTGATCGCTTCCGGCATGACCATCAACGATGAGCGCAAGGCCAAGGTTCTTTTCTCGGAGCCGTATTATCAGTCAGGGCTCACGATCATCGTGAAGAAGGATAACACTTCCATCAATACCTTCAAGGATCTGACGGGCAAGAAGGTTGCTGTACAGATCGGTACGACCAGCGCCAAGGAAGTCAAGACGCTTGGCAACGTAGAGGTCAAGGAGTTCAACAGCTCGGCCGATACGTTCATGGAGCTCAAGGCTGGCGGCGTTGATGCGGTTGTCAATGACCGTCCGGTCAATGACTACTACATCCTGAAGAGCGGCGAGAAGGACGTGCGTGCGCTCGATGAGCTGCTGACCTCGGAGGACTACGGTCTGGCGATCAACAAGAACAACGCGGATCTGCAGAAGAAGGTTAACGATGCACTGGCTTCTTTGAAGAAGAGCGGCGAGTACGACAAAATCTTCGCAAAATGGTTCGGCGAAAAGAAATAAGACTGCATAAAAAAACACCGTATCCGAAGGGATGCGGTGTTTTTATTTTTGGCGAAAACTAGCATTGACAAGGGATTGTCTCTGAAATATAATGAATCTAGTGCATTTTTCGGTATGAATAAATATGAATGGGTAAGGTGGATTGTATGAGTTTTAATTGGGATTTGGTGATGAATTCCTTTCCCCTGCTGCTGACGGGTGCGGTGGTCACGGTCAAGATCACTGCGTTGTCGGTGGCGCTGGGTGTCATCATTGGTTTGTTCGTGGGCGTTGCGCGCATCTGCCATGTCGCGCCGCTTCGTGTCCTGGCAGCGATCTATGTGGATTTTCTGCGCGGTACGCCGCTTTTGGTACAGATTTTCTTGATTTATTTTGCGCTGCCGGTCATCACGGGACAGCGCGTGGATCCGTTCTTTGCGGCAATCGCTTCCTGCGGTATCAACAGTGGCGCCTATGTGGCGGAGATCTTCCGTGCGGGCATCCAGTCGATTGACGCGGGGCAGATGGAGGCGGGCCGTTCGCTCGGCATGAGCTGGATGCAGACCATGCGCTACATCATTGTGCCGCAGGCGTTCAAGCGCGTGATTCCGCCGCTCGGCAATGAGTTTATCGCGCTGCTCAAGGATTCTTCGCTCGTTTCGGTCATCGGGTTTGAGGAACTCACGCGTCGTGGGCAGCTCATCATTGCGCGCACGTATGGCTCGCTGGAGATCTGGCTCAGCGTCGCGATCATTTATCTGGCGATGACGCTGACGATTTCCCGCTTTGTGGCATATCTGGAACGGAGGTACAAGGTCGATGATAGACATTAAGGGACTTTATAAGGCATTTGGCGATAATGAGGTGCTCAAGGGCATCGACCTTTCTATCAAGGAAAAGGAAGTTGTCGTTATCATCGGCCCCAGCGGCTCGGGCAAGAGTACGCTGCTGCGCTGCATGAACTATCTCGAGGAGCCGACGGCTGGCGATATCACGGTGGACGGCATCCAGCTCAACAGCGAATCGAATATCAATAAGGTGCGCGAGGAGGTTGGCATGGTGTTCCAGCGCTTCAACCTCTTCCCGCATATGACGGTGCTGGAGAATATCGTGCTCGCACCGGTGAAGGTACGCGGTGTCAGCAAGCAGGAGGCTGTGCAGACGGCGAAGGCCCTGCTGGATCGCGTCGGGCTTGCGGACAAGGCGGATGCCTATCCGGAGCAGCTTTCGGGCGGCCAGCAGCAGCGGGTCGCGATTGCGCGGGCGCTGGCCATGAAGCCGAAGGTCATGCTCTTTGATGAGCCGACATCGGCGTTGGACCCGGAAATGGTCAATGAGGTGCTGGATGTCATGAAGGCACTGGCCAAAGAAGGCATGACGATGGTCGTGGTCACGCATGAGATGGGGTTTGCGCGTGAGGTCGGTGATCGCCTGTTGTTTGTCGATGAGGGGCGCATCATCGAGCAGGGCGATCCGGAGGCTGTTTTCGAGCATCCGCAGGAGGAACGCACGAAGCTGTTCCTGTCCAAAGTACTTTGATACAAAACAGGCATACATTTCCAATTGTAACCGTAGGAAATGTATGCCTTGCTTTTTTACTATGAGCAAACGTTTACACTAAAAGAACATTTGCCCGTTTTTGATAAAAATATAATTGACAGTCTATACTAATCGGGCTATAATAATACACATGGTTGGTAAACAACCAGTTTATTTGTAGGAGGTTTCAAAATGGTTGGTAAAGTAAAATGGTTTAGCGCAGAAAAAGGTTATGGTTTTATTGAAAGAGAAGATGGCGGCGATGTATTCGTTCATTTCTCGGCAATTCAGGATGAGGGCTTTAAGACTTTGGCAGAAGGCCAGAGCGTAGAGTTCGAAATCGTTGAAGGCGCTCGTGGACCGCAGGCTTCGAACGTTGTGAAAACGGCCTAATAAAATTAATGACAAAATGCGTACCCGGCTCATTCGTGAGCCGGGCTTTTGATATTTCAGGGAGCAAATGCGAATAGCAAAAGTTCAGAAATCTTTTTGTTTTTCAAGAAGGGTTTTTTCCATATTTAGAGAATATATACAGCATAGGATACAGGAAAGGGGATGTGTCATATGGCAGCATTCACTGTTAGAGGAAAAAACATAGAAATCACCCCGGCACTCAGGGACTATGTTGAGAAGAGAGTAGGAAAGGTAACAAAGTATTTCGATACGGTTGGCGAAATCACTGTGCTTCTTACCGTTTCCAAAGGCAGACATATCGTAGAGGTGACGGTCCCGGTTCACGGCGTACTGCTTCGCGGTGAGGAAGCAACGATGGATATGTATACGTCGATCGATCTTGTAGTTGAGAAGCTCGAGAGACAGATCCATAAACATAAAACCAAGCTGGAAAAACGCTTCCGCGGCGGCGCGTTCCGTCCAGAGGCTATTTCGGAATCACCGATTGGCACGAAGGCTGATGAGGATGAGGAATATCCGGTCGTCAAGACGAAGCGCTTTGCAGTAAAGCCGATGGATGTCCAGGAAGCCATCATGCAGATGAATCTGTTGAACCATGACTTCTATGTATTCCGGGATGCTTCTTCGGAAGAGGTCAATGTGGTTTACCGTCGTACCGATGGTAATTACGGGCTCATTGAATCCGGTTCCTGATGCTTTGAAAATTATGAGAGCTGCCCTTGAAAAAAGGGCAGCTCTTTTTTAGGTATTTTTTTGACTTATACCCCATAGTCTGATAAAATCGTAAGATGGGTTTAATAATATTCGTGTAGTAACTGACTTTTGAGGAGTGGTTTCGTTTGCTGGGTTTCATTAAGCGGTTCTTAGGGGACAATAATGATAAAGAAATAAAGCGCATGCGGGAAATCGTGGAGCAGATCAATGGCTATGAGGCCGGGCTGCAGGGATTGAGCGATTCGACGCTGGCTGGTCATACGGGAAAATTCAAGGAGCGCCTGGCAAATGGCGAGACGCTGGAGGATATTCTGCCGGAGGCCTTTGCTGTTGTGCGTGAGGCATCCAAGCGCGTTTTGGGCATGCGTCATTTCGATGTTCAGATGATCGGTGGTATCTGCCTGCATGAGGGCAAGATCGCTGAGATGCGTACTGGTGAAGGTAAGACGCTGGTGGCGACGCTGCCGGTATATCTGAATGCTCTTACGGGCAAGGGCGTGCATATGGTCACGGTCAATGATTACCTGGCCAAGCGCGATAGCGAATGGATGGGGCGTCTCTATAATTTCCTCGGACTCTCGGTCGGGCTCATCAAGCATGATCTCGATTTTCCGGAGCGCAAGTTCGCCTATAGCTGCGATATCACGTTCGGTACGAATAATGAGTACGGTTTTGATTATCTGCGTGATAACATGGTCATCTACCGGGATCAGATGGTACAGCGCGAGCTGAACTTCGCCATCGTCGATGAGGTGGACAGTATCCTCATCGATGAAGCGCGTACACCGCTCATCATTTCCGGTCCGGGATCGAAATCGACGGACGCCTATGCGCTGATGGCAAAGGCGGTAGCACCGTTGAAGGAAGAGGTCGACTACAAGCTCGATGAAAAGCAGAAGACGGTATCGCCGAATGAGGGCGCGGTAGCCAAGGTCGAGAAGGCCATTGGCATCAAGAACCTCTATGCGCCGGAGAACCTGGAGCTCTCGCACTGCTTCACGGCAGCGCTGCGGGCCAAGGCACTCATGAAGCGCGACCGCGACTATGTCGTGCGTGATGGCGAGATCATCATCGTCGATGAGTTCACCGGTCGTCTCATGGATGGCCGCCGCTATTCGGATGGTCTGCATCAGGCCATCGAGGCCAAGGAGGGTGTGCGCATTCAGCGTGAATCCCAGACACTGGCGACGATCACCTTCCAGAATTATTTCCGTATGTACAACAAGCTCGGCGGCATGACCGGTACGGCCAAGACCGAGGAAGACGAGTTCATCAAGATCTACAAGCTTCCGGTCATCGTGGTGCCGACGAATAAGCCGATTCTGCGTGAGGATTTCCCGGATGTCATCTATAAGACGAAGCGCGCGAAATACAAGGCGGTCGCCAATGAGGTGGAGCGCGTGCACAAGACGGGCCAGCCGGTGCTCATCGGTACGACGTCGATCGTGCAGTCGGAGCAGCTCAGTGCTGTGCTGAAAAAGAAGGGCATCGAGCATAATGTGCTCAATGCGAAGTTCCATGAAATGGAAGCCGAGATCATTGCGGGGGCCGGGCAGCTCAATGCCGTGACCATCGCGACGAATATGGCCGGTCGTGGTACGGATATCACGCTGGGCGAGGGCGTCAAGGAGCTTGGCGGTCTCTGCATCGTCGGTACGGAGCGGCATGAGTCCCGCCGTATCGATAACCAGCTGCGCGGCCGTGCCGGCCGTCAGGGCGATCCGGGTTCGTCCCGCTTCTTCCTGTCGCTGGAGGACGATCTGCTTCGTCTCTTCGCTTCGGATAATATCGCGTCAATCATGGACAAGCTGGGCATGGGCGAGGATGACCCGATTGAGCACAAGCTCATCACGCGTTCCATCGAGCATGCGCAGAAGAAGGTCGAGGCACGCAACTTCGATATCAGAAAGCACGTGCTGGAATATGATGATGTCATGAACCAGCAGCGCGAGGTCATCTACAGTCAGCGCCGTCAGGTGCTCACCGGCGACAATCTGCGCGACAGCATCATGGGCATGATCCACGATATTGTAAAATCGGAAATGGATCAGTATGCCAATGAGAAGCTCTATCCGGAGGAATGGTCGCTGGCGGATCTCATCAAGGACGCCGAGGAAATCTACGCACCGCAGGGCAAGCTCACGAAGGAAGGCCTTGAGGCCATGAGCCGCGATGAGGTGCAGGAAACACTCATCCAGGCTGCGGAGGAAGGCTATCAGCAGCGTGAGCTCATGTTCGGCGAAGAGAACATGCGTGAGCTCGAGAAGGTCGTCATGCTGCGCGTGGTCGACAACCGCTGGATGGAGCATCTCGACCGCATGGACCTGCTGCGTGAGGGCATCGGCCTGCGCGCGTATGGCCAGCGCAATCCGATTGTCGAGTATAAGATCGAGGCCTATGATATGTTCGAGGAAATGATCGCGGGCATCCAGACGGATATCGCGAAGCTCATGTACCGCGTACAGATCGTGAGCCAGGAGGAGCAGCAGCTGCAGGATCGTCTGCAGAATGCCAAGGCGTCGCATGGCGACGAGGTAGATGCTGCCGAGGCCAAGAAGAAACCGGTAGTGAATGGAGAAACCATCGGCCGCAACGATCCCTGCCCCTGTGGCAGCGGCAAGAAGTATAAGAATTGCTGCGGACGCAATAAATAATTCGTAAGGAAATACGCAGCGGTGCTGCACTTTGTTTGAACAATGAATAGGATGTGAAGAAATGCTGGAAGATTTGAAATCAGAAATAACGGCACTTAAGGTGAAGCTGGACGAAATGGGGAATTCACTTTGACGTCGCTCACAAAGAGGACAAAATAGCTGAGCTCGAGTACAAGATGGGCGAACCGACTTTTTGGGATGATACCGAAAAGGCGCAGAAGATCAATCAGGAGCTCAATGACGTCAAAATCAGTGTAGATAAATACAAGGCGCTCTGCAAGAAGTTCGAGGATATGCAGGTGCTGTGGGAAATGGCGATGGAGGAAGAGGATGACAGCCTGGAGGCTGAGGTGAACTCGGAGATGCAGGCCATCCGCGGCGCGCTCAACGAGCTCGAGCTCGAGGTGCTGCTTTCCGGTCCCTATGATGCGAACAATGCCATTCTCACGCTGCATGCAGGCGCTGGCGGAACCGAGGCCCAGGACTGGACGCAGATGCTGCTGCGCATGTATGGCCGCTGGGCGGAGCGTCACGGCTTTTCCGTGGAGACCGCGGATCTGCTGCCGGGCGATGAGGCCGGCGTGAAATCGGCGACGCTTTTCATCAAGGGACACAATGCGTATGGCTATCTGCGTTCGGAGAAGGGCATCCACCGTCTCGTGCGCATTTCGCCGTTCGATGCGGCCGCACGCCGCCACACTTCGTTTTCGGCCTGTGATATCATGCCGGAGATCGATGATGCGGTCGAGGTCGATATCAACATGGATGATGTGCGGGTAGATACCTACCGGGCCAGCGGCGCGGGCGGTCAGCATATCAACAAGACCTCCTCGGCCGTGCGCATGACGCATATTCCGACGGGCGTGGTCGTGCAGTGCCAGAATGAGCGCTCGCAGATCCAGAACCGCGAGCAGTGCATGAAGATGCTGCGGGCCCGGTTGTTTGAGCTCGAGCAGGAGAAAAAGGAACAGGAGCTGGCCGCGCTTGAGGGCGATCAGCAGAAAATCGAATGGGGCAGCCAGATCCGCTCGTATGTATTCCATCCGTACAACATGGTCAAGGATCATCGGACGAGTGCGGAGACGGGCAACACGCAGGCCGTCATGGACGGCGATCTCGATATGTTCATCGAGGCCTTCCTGCGTGCGAAGGCGAACCATCAATTGTAAGATCACTGACGAGGGTGTTGGCCGGCAGCTGTCGGTATACACTCTCGTTCTTTTCACGAATTGGGTGATATATTGCGTAAGGGCTTGACTATTTTTTCGATAATCATCATAATATTAATCGTGTTTAGCCAATTTTTCTTTGTACCATTGGTGGAAAAAACGGCGGAGACACGGCTGAAGAACGCGACACAGGCCTCCACGGCCTCTGTATCCCTGCAGACCATGCCGGCAGTGCTTTTGCTGCTGGGACAGGTTGACAATGTGGATATGAAGGCGGAGAATGCCATGCTGGGGCAGGTGCGCGTCCAGGAGCTCACGCTCAAGGGTAAAAATGTGGGCGTCGATCCTTTTGCGCTCGACGCGCAGGACGGCTCGGCGGTGCGCCGGGCGGATACGCTGGAGCTCACAGGCACTATCACGGCGGAGAATCTGGCAGATCTGCTGCGGCGCAAGGTGGACAAACTTGAGAATGTCGAGGTGACCATCACGCCGGAGATCGTGTCGGCATCGGCCCAGGTGAAGCTGGGCGGCCGTATGGCGGACCTTCATCTGGAGGGTGTGCTGTTCGACGATAATGGCTCGGTGTATTTCCGCATGACGAAACTCGATATCAAGAATGCTCTGTTTGGCAAGGCTGTCATTGGCAACTTCTTTGGCGACATCCTGCTCATCAACCTGCATGCGCTGCCGTTCTCGGCGGAGCTTGACCGGGTCGTGCAGAAGGATGGCGAGGTCGTACTCATGGCCAGCCGTCATAATAAGTAAAGAAAACTCGCTTGTAAGGTGGGAAATCGAATGAAGAAATTCAAATACAACCGCTGGCTGCTGCTGTTCATCGTGGTAGGGCTGCTGGCGGCGCTGGTGGTAGATGTACAGCGCTATCAGGTGGAAAAGCAGAATATGACGGTGGATATGGCCATCGATTATGAAGGACTGGTAGAGCTTGCTGAGCGTGAGGGCCTGCCGCCGGAGGAGGTATTCCGCCAGGCGAAGGAGGCCGGCATCACTTCGCTGGCCGTCTATGAGACGACCTTTAAGAAGCTCAATGTGAATGGCAAGGCTACGGCGACACCGGGCAGTGCGATTCTGGAGAACTATCAGAGCGGCGCGCTCACCGATCCCGCCTGGCGGGCCCTGGTGCAGGATGGTACGATCACGGGAACGAAGATCTATGTGACGGGCCATGATGCGCAGACCTTCCGTGAGGTCAAGGAGGATCTGCTGCGCCGTCTCGGTGCGGACCGCGTGCGCAGCCTGCAGGTCGGCGGGACCGAGGTTCTCGAGGTCAAGGCGAACTATGAGTCCTTTGTGAAGATGAATCTTGGCATGCCGACGGATGAGATGCAGGCAGTCAATGCGGCCGGTTTCTATGTCGTGGCCCGTCCAAGCAATTATCTGGCGGCCACGAAGGAGGATGTCGCGGCGGTATTCAAGCGTCTCGACGGCATCCGCGTATCGGAGATGATCTTCTCCGGTTCCGAGGTGCTGGGGGCACCGAAGTCGCTGCAGGCGACGATTGACGAGCTCAAGGCCCGTCATATCACGCTGGGGCTCATCGAGGACACGACACAGCTGCAGTTCTACAAGCAGGACGGCCTCATGGAGGTCGCCAAGGGACTGGATTATCAGGCGGCCCGTCTCTATACGGTGCCGAAGGATGAGCAGCCGAAGCTCAAGCTCGCGGATATTGTCGAGCGCTGGGCGAACACGGATGAGGAACGCAATATCCGTGTGAATCTGCTGCGCATCTACGATAAGCCGTCACCGAATATGACACTTCTTGAAACGAATATGAAATACTTCTCGGATACGCGGGATCTCCTGCAGCAGAAGGGCTTTTCGTTTGGCCCGGCAGGCACCTTCCAGCATTTCTATCCGTCGAAATACCTGCGGGCCCTCATGATGCTGGGCGTAGCGGCAGCGGTAGCGCTGTATATTTCCCTCATCTGCCCGCGTCTTAAGCCCAAGTACCTCTATGGCCTCTTCGTGCTGTTTGCGCTGGGCGCAACGGTTCCGATGCTGCTCGGCAACGGAACGAAGATCCGCGTGCTGGCCGCACTGGCCAGTGCCAATGTATTCCCTGCGCTGGCAGTGATCTGGCAGCTTGACCGGATACGGGAGATCTCGGCCCGGCCCGGTACCTCCATTGCCAAGGTCATCGTGACGGCGGCGCTGGCACTCTTTGTCTCGGGGGCGCTGTCCTATGTGGGGGCAGCCTATCTGTCAGGTTCATTGGCGGATACGGAATATCTGCTGGAGGTCAATATCTTCCGCGGTATCAAGCTCACCTTTGTACTGCCGATTATCCTCGTGGCGATTGCGTTCCTGCAGCGCTTCGATGTATTTGACGGCCGTATGGATGATACGGAGGGCGTACTGAATCAGCTCAAGAAGATCATGGATATGCCGGTGCGCATCAAGACGCTGCTGGCGCTCTTCGTGGTGCTGGTTGCGGGCGTTATCTTCGTCGCGCGGTCCGGCCATACCTCCGGGATGCCGGTATCCGGCCTGGAGCTTCGCTTCCGGGCATTCCTGGAGCGGGCCTTTTATGCACGGCCGCGTTCCAAGGAACTGCTCATCGGCCATCCGGCCTTTATGCTGGCCGCCATGGCCTGGTGGCGCAAGTGGCCGACGATGGTGTTTTTTGCGCTGGTGCTGGTAGCGACCATCGGCCAGGGCTCGATGGTAGAGACCTTCGCGCACATGCGCACGCCAATCTACATGTCCTTTATGCGCGGTATCGGCGGCATTGTTCTTGGTGCCGGCATCGGTGCACTGGCCATGGTGGCAGTACATCTCTGGCAGTGCCTGATTTCCTCAGCAAAGGGGCGTAATAGCGAGCATGAGTAATATTGTGATTTCCGGATATTACGGTTCGAAGAATGCCGGCGACGAAGCAATGCTGGCGGCGATGATCGAGGTTTTATCCGATCTGGACCCGAAAGTGAATATTACCGTGATCTCGGCAAATCCGCAGGATACGATGGAGCGCCATGGCGTACAGGCGATTTCCTGGCTGGGAATCCCGGCCATCTGGGCCGCACTCGGCAAGGCGGATCTGCTGCTGAGCGGCGGCGGCAGCCTGCTGCAGAATGTGACGAGCCGCCGCAGCCTTTACTACTATATGGGCATCATCTTCCTGGCCTTTATGGCGCGGGTGCCGGTGATGCTCTATGCGCAGGGCATCGGACCGATCCGCGGGCATTTTGCCCGGCGGATCATGGCCTGGATCGGCAACCGGGTGCAGCTCATCACCGTGCGGGACCAGGGGTCCCTGGGCGAGCTGCAGAGCCTGGGCATCACGCGGCCGCATATCGAAGCGACTGCGGACCCTGTGCTGGCCATCCATCCGGTGGACAAGGGCATTGGCCGCGCGATACTGAAAAAGTATCATGCGGATGGCGCCAAGCCGGTCGTGGGGATTTCCGTGCGCGAATGGTGCGGCTGGAAGCACTACAAGGAGGTCACGGCCCAGGCGGCTGACCGCATTGCCGAGGAATTCGGCGCGCGGGTCGTCTTCCTGCCCATGCAGTATCCGGAGGATGTAAAGACGGCGGAGCTCATTGCTGCGCATACGAAGCATCCGGTGACGGTGCTCAACGATGAATATACGACGAGCGAGCTGCTGTCCATCGTCGGCAACATGGACCTGCTGCTGGCGGTACGCCTCCATGCACTGATTTTTGCGGGCGTCATGGGCGTTCCGATGATCGGCATTTCCTATGATCCGAAGATCGACCGTTTCCTGGAATACATCGGGGAAAAGGCGGTCGGTGATCTCAAGCAGATCACGCTCGACGGGCTCATGGACGAGGTGCGCCGCAAGTGGAACGACAAGGCGGCCTTCAAATCGAAGAATGCTGCGCTGCTTTCAGAGCTGCGCGTGCTGGCTGTGCGCAATGCTGAGCTGGCATTTGGCCTTATACAGGAAAAAAATTGATCCGGTATCATATACAGAGACTGCCCTTGGGGCGGTCTCTTATTTTATACTGCACCAGCGGGCCATTTTATGATACAATAAGAAAATGGTGTGTTGTAAGCAGGAACCGAATTTTTCGGATGGGGGAATGTGTGTCCTATGATCCATATGCAGGAAGTTTCGAAGATTTATGAAAACGGCGCGGTCGCGCTGAATCATGTGAATATCGATATAGCAAAGGGCGAGTTCGTCTTTATTGTAGGGGCGAGCGGTGCCGGGAAATCCACCTTTATCAAGCTGCTGCTGCGGGAGGTGCTGCCTTCCTCGGGCAAGCTGTCGGTGAACGGACGGGATGTCATCCACATGGAGAACCAGGAGGTTCCCTATCTGCGCCGCGGGCTTGGCGTTATTTTCCAGGATTACCGCCTGCTGCCGGATAAGACGGTGTTTGAGAACATCGCCTTTGCCATGCAGGTCATCGAGGCACCGCGCCGCCTCATGCAGCGCAGTGTGAATTCGGTGCTCGATGTCGTCGGTCTGCGCGATAAGTACAAGTGCTTTCCATCGCAGCTCTCGGGCGGCGAGCAGCAGCGTGTGGCAATCGCCAGGGCCATTGTGAACGACCCGGCCATTGTCATTGCCGACGAGCCTACAGGAAATCTCGATCCGGAGACCTCCTGGGGTATTATGGATATCTTCCAGCGCATCAACGCGGCTGGCACGACGATTGTGATGGCTACACATGACAAGACCATCGTGGATACGATGAAGAAGCGCGTAATCGCGATTGAGGACGGCTGTATTGTCCGCGATGAGGCGCAGGGGGTATACGGCTATGAAGATTAGAACCAGTGAGTATTTCATCCGGGAGGTATTTTTCTCCCTCAAGCGCAACAACTGGATGTCGCTGGCATCCATCGGTACGGTGGCGGTATCGTTGTTTGTGCTGGGGATTTTTATGATTCTCGTGATGAACATGAATAAAATGGCTTCGACGTTGGAATCCCAGGTGGAGATCAGCGTCTATCTGAAAGATGACCTGTCCAAGGCGGATCGCCGGGATCTTGAGAGCGATATCCGCGATATGCAGGGCATCGAAAAGGTCACGTTCGTGGACAAGGACGAGGCGCTGAAGCGTTTCAAGGAGCGGCTGGGCGATCAGCGCTTCCTGCTGGATGCGCTGGGGGATACGAATCCGCTGCCCGATTCCTATGAGGTCGTGGTATCGCAGCCGGAGCTCGTGAAGACGGCCGCGGCGGCCATTGAGAATTTCAAGGGCGTGGAGACTGCGAAGTACGGGCAGGATGTCGTGGAGCATCTCTTTGATATCACGCGGCTCATCCGTATCTTTGGGCTGCTGCTCATGGGCCTGCTGGCCGCAGCGACGCTCTTTATCATTTCGAATACGATCCGGCTTACGGTATTTGCGCGACGCAAGGAAATCGCCATCATGAAGTACGTGGGCGCGACGGACTGGTTCATCCGCTGGCCGTTCATGATTGAGGGCATGGTGCTGGGGTTCTTTGGCGGCGTTTTTGCGACCATTGTGCTGCGGCTGGCCTATACGGGCATGACGGCGAAGATCTACAGCACGCTGGCGTTTTTCCCGCTGATTCCGGTGTATCCGTTCCTGAACTATGTGAGCCTGGTGCTGCTGCTCAGCGGCATGATCATCGGGGCATTGGGCAGCACGATTTCTTTGAAGCGGTTTTTGAAGGTATAGAGGTGAATTTCTTCATGAAGAAATGGCAACAGGGCCTGGCAGCCGGACTGGCTGCGATGGTGCTGGTCTCCTCCTCAGCAGTGGGGCTGGCGGACGAGCGCGATGACAAGCTCAAGGAAGCTGCGGAGCAGCTGCAGAAGATGAATGAGGCATCCTCACGCGTGGATACGATATCGGAGCAGCTCCGGCAGATGCAGGGCGAGGTCGATGAGGCCACGTCGGAATACAAGCGGGTCAAGGGCAACCTCGATGAGGTCCAGGGACGTATCGATGAGAACAAGGTGCTGCTGGACAAGACCGAGAAGGAGCTCAAGGCCAAGAGCAAGGTGCTCGATAAGCGCGTGCGGGATATCTATATCAACGGGCAGATCAGCTACATTGACGTGCTCTTTGGCGCCAAGGACTTCTCTGACTTCATGACGCGCATGGATCTGCTGAAGCGCATCATCAAGTACGATTACGATCTGGTGGTGAAGGTGCAGCAGGATAAGGCGGTCATCGTTTCCGCGCAGGAGCAGCTCGACAAGGACAAGGAGGCCGCGGCCTCGCTCGTCAAGGATGCCGAGACGAAGAAGAACGATATGCTCACGAAGAAAAAGAATAAGGACAAGCTGCTGGAAAAGGCCAAGTATGACCGGGATACCTCGGAACGGGCCTATAATGAGCTCATGGCGGCTTCCCGGCAGATTGCGAATATGATCCGTTCCCGCGGCTCAAGCGGTTCGTCGACGGCCTCTGGCTCCGGCGCGATGATCTGGCCGATATCGGGCGAGGTCACTTCGGAATTCGGCTGGCGTACGCATCCGATCTTCGGTACGGCCCGCTTCCACAGCGGTCTCGATATTGCCGGGGACTATGGCATGGCCATCCATGCGGCGGCCAGCGGCACCGTGACCTATGCAGGCTGGATCAGCGGCTATGGCAACGCGGTCATCATCGATCACGGCGGCGGAATCACGACGCTTTACGGTCATAATGAATCCCTGGCGGTGAGCGAGGGACAGAGCGTTTCCCAGGGGCAGACCATTGCCTATTGCGGCTCCACCGGAAACTCTACGGGTCCACACTGTCATTTTGAGGTTCGCCAGAACGGCGAGCCGGTAAGTCCTTACGGTTATCTTTGATGGCAGGGACTTGGAAAGCTTGGTGGTAAGAATATGAATGGCAAGAAGAAAACATTTCTGACGATCCTCGCATCGGCGCTTACGGCCTCCGTGCTTACGCTCGCGGGCCTGTGGCTGCTGCTGGGACTCGATCATTATAAAATCAGTGAGACCATGCGCCTTTTAGGGGCCATGCGCTTCATTGAGATGAATTACGTGGATCAGGTCGACGATACGAAGCTCATCGATGGTGCCATCGATGGCATGGTGAAGTCGCTCGATGACCCGCACTCGCTGTATCTGGATCAGGATATGTACAAAAAGCTCAAAATCCATACCGATGGCTCGTTTGGCGGCATCGGGGTGGTCATGGCCTTCGATGCACAGGAGGTGCAGGTGATATCGGTGATGGACAATACACCGGGGCAGCAGGCCGGCCTGCAGGAGGGCGACAAGATCATCGCAATTGATGGCCAGCCGACGAAGGACATGCGTCCGGAAGAGGTTGCCATGAATGTCCGCGGTGATGTCGGCACCCAGGTGGTGCTGCGCATTCACCGGGAGGGCGAAGAGGACAAGGACTACACGATTACCCGGGATGCCATTCCGGAAAAGACAGCGGCGGCGCAGATGCTGCCGGAGGGCATGGGGTATATCCGCATTGCTTCCTTCAGTGAAAAGACGGGGCAGGAATTCAAGGATTGTCTCGCGGATATGGAAGGCCAGGGAATGAAAGGGCTCATCCTTGATTTGCGGGAAAATCCGGGCGGACTCATCACCAGCTGTGTGGAGATCGCCAATCTCGTCGTGCCAAAGGGTGAGATCGTTTCGGTCGTCGATCGTGACGGCAACCGTGAGGAACATGATTCCACGCTGGAGGAGTCGAAGTATCCCATCGTGGTGCTGATCGATGAGAACAGTGCCAGTGCCGCAGAGATCCTGGCCGGAGCGCTGCAGGACCGTCAGGCTGCAACGCTTGTCGGTACAAAATCCTACGGCAAGGGGTCGGTACAGCTCATCATGCCGATGTTCGAGGGCGATGCGATGAAGCTCACCGTAGCGAAGTACTACACCCCGAGCGGCCGCAGCATCGACGGCACCGGTATTGAGCCGGATGTAGCGGTGGCCGGGGACCCGAACAGCCACGTCGACCAGCAGCTCATCAAGGCCATCGAGGTCATGCGTGAGAAGCTGAAATAGGAAAATAAAAATGCTGCCGACCGGATATCCGGTCGGCAGCATTTTTTTATTGGGCGTGGGGAAGGACTGTTTTCATAACGATTTATTTTTTTTCAGGCAGTCCAGGAAGGCCTGGCCGTATTTTTTCAGCTTGAGTTCGCCGACGCCTTTGACTTCGCGGAATTCGGCTTCGGTCTGCGGGAGCAGAGCGCACATGTCCTGGAGGGTGGCATCGGAGAATACCATGTACGGCGGGATTTTGTCCCGGGCGGCCAGTTCCTTGCGCAGGGTGCGGAGCTGATCGAAGAGGCTCGTGTCGACAGGCGTGCGCTTCTTTTCCTTGGGAATCGGCTGCAGGACCTGCTTCTCGCCCTTGAGTACAGCGTAGGCCTCCGGCTGCAGCCGGAGGACCGGGTATTCGCTTTCGGTGAGCATGAGGTAGCCGGTGGCGGTCAGCCGCTGGATCAGCAGTTTGATAGCGGCCAGGCTGCGCTCGCGGAAGAGACCGTAGGTGGAGAGCTCATCAAAGCCGAATTTCAGCACCTTCTGATCCTGGGAGCCCTTGAGTACCTGCGCGACCATGGTGAGGCCATAGCGCTCACGCATGCGGTAGATGCAGGAGAAAACCTTCTGGGCGTCGATGGTGATATCGATGAGCTCGGTATCACCGCAGCAGCTGCTGCAGTTATCGCAGTGCTCCGGCGCCCCGGTGTCGCCGAAATACTGCAGGATGAATTCCCGCAGGCAGTTTGGTGTGTGGCAGTAATCGACCATTTTCTGCAGGCGGCCGAATTCGTGTGCCTTGCGGTCCTCGTTTTCCGTGGAGACATCGATGAGGTATTTCTGTGTCATGGTGTCCTGCGGCGAAAAGAGCAGGATGCATTCGCCGGGTTCGCCGTCACGGCCGGCGCGACCGGCCTCCTGGTAGTAGGATTCGATGTTTTTGGGCATGTTATAGTGGATGACATAGCGCACATTGGATTTGTCGATGCCCATGCCGAAGGCATTGGTGGCGGTGATGACCTGCGTGTTATCGTAGAGGAAGTCCTCCTGCGCCTGCGTGCGCTCCGTATCGGAGAGCCCGGCGTGATAGCGGCCGGCGGGGATTTTCTTCTTCTGCAGCAGTGCGTAGACCGCATCGACCTCCTTGCGGGTTGCGGCGTAGATGATGCCGGAATCCTGTGGATGGTCCTTGATGTAGTTCACGATGAATTTCTTTTTGTCCTCGCCGCGCAGGACTCCGAAGTAGAGATTGGGCCGGTCGAAGCCGCTGATATGGATATCCGGATGCTGCAGGCGCAGCAGGACGGCGATATCGTCGCGGACCGTCGGTGTAGCGGTAGCGGTAAAGGCACTGATGAGCGGCTTTACCGGCAGGCTCGCGATAAAGGGCGCAATCTGGCGATAGCTGGGGCGGAAGTCGTGGCCCCATTGCGAGAGGCAGTGGGCCTCATCGACAGCGACCATGGATACCTGGATATGGGCCAGTACGGACTGGAAATAGCCGGTGTCCAGGCGCTCCGGCGCCACGTAGACGAGCTTGTAGCGACCGGCGGCGATGGCGTTCAGGCGGTCGCCGGCCTCACCGGCGGACAGCGAGCTGTTGATGAAGGTGGCGGGCATGCCCTGTGCAGTCAGCGCATCCACCTGGTCCTTCATGAGCGAGATCAGCGGTGATATGACGAGCGTAATGCCCGGCAGCAGCATGGCAGGGATCTGGAAGCAGATCGATTTGCCGGCGCCGGTCGGCATGATTGCGACGGTGTCGCGGCCGGCCAGGAGGCTCTGGATGATCTTTTCCTGGGCGGGGCGGAAGGTTTTATAGCCGTAGCTTTTACGCAGTACGGCCAGTGCGTTTTCCCATAAGGTTTCCTGCATGGAGTACATCCTTTCTGTTCGTTGAACACGGCTGCATGGAGCCATGTTTTAAGCGTAACTTTATAATAAATTCGCGATGGGCGGCGGAATCCCTTCCTGGACCCGGTGGAATCTCTCCGGCTGGCTTTTTAATCTTATTTTAATCTGGCTCTAATGAAATGATAAATGCCAGCCGGTATGCTGTAAAGGACAGGAGAGGGGACGGAGCGGGGCGGCAGCTTTTCCGCTGGAAAACCCGGAACAATAGTGTTAGAATAAGTATCTGTAACACTGTAAGGGAGTTTTGACTATGGATATAAAAATGAAGCTGCTGGTTTTTGCTGTCGATATGATCTGTCCCCTGATCCTCGGGTACGCCTGCCGGTATCAGCACGTACTGAAGGATGGCTTTTTCAATAAGATGATACTGAACAATATCCTCGTGGTCTGTCCGGTGGTCTCGTTCCTGAGCTTCTGGGTCATGCCGATCACCCGGGATATACTGTGGCTGCCGCTTATCAGCATTGTGATGGGCTTTGTTCCGGGAGCGCTGGCCTTTTGGATTGCGCAGCGGAAATACCAGAGCGATCTGGAGCGCGGCGCCTACGTGATGGCGGCCAGCCTATCGAATCTCGGCACCATTGGCGGTATCTGTGTATTCCTCATCTACGGGGAGCGCGGCTATGGCTATCAGCAGATCATTCTGCTGTTCCAATACGTGCTGATGTTCATGTTCTGCTATCCGCTTGCCCAGTATTTTGAAACCCGGGCCAAAGCGGGCAGCGGTGGGACGCGGGTGTCGCTGCGCTCCGTGCTCTTTTCCAAGAACCAGCTGGCGGTACTGGGCATCCTCTGCGGCGGCGTGCTGCAGTACATGGGGGTACCGCGGCCGGTGGAACTGGACGGGGTCGCGCAGATCTTCATTCACATGGGCGCCTGGACCGGACTGATTCCGGTAGGGTATTCGATTGATTTTCCGCGCATACGGAAGTATTGGCTGTCACTGTTCGATCTGTCGTTCATCAAATTTGTGGCGGCACCGGCCATCATTTATCTGCTGTCGCATCTGGTCATCAAAGATCCGGATATGCTGGGCTCCCTGCTCGTGCTGGCCTGTATGCCGTCGGCCATCAACGCGGTGGTGACAGCCCGTCTCTATCACCTGAATGTCGATCTGGATGTGGCGGCCTTCATCGTGACAACCCTGCTGTTTTTATTCGTTGTCTATCCGCTGCTATTCCTGGGGCTCAGCACTGGATGACATTTTTTAGCAATCTATGGTACTATGGGAATAGAACGGTCTGCCGCTGGGATTGGCGGCGGGCAATAGGAAGGATGGTTGGGAATGAAGAAAAAATCGATGCAAAGAGCCGCCTGGCTCATGGCGGGTGCGTTCCTCTGGAATCTGCCGGCAGGCTATTGTGCGTCGTTGTCCATTGACGAGGCGGTGCAGATGGCCTTGCAGCAGAATACAGCGGTGCGGATCACGGCACTCGGTGAGGACACGGCAGCTGCCGCGCTGCGGCAGGCAAAGGGAAGCAAGGGCTTTACGGTGACTGCCAATACGAGCTTTTCCCGCAGCGATAAGAACAACGAGGGTCAGGTCAACAGCAACAGCAATGGCGTCACGGCCTCCCTGCCCATCTATTCCGGTGGCAAGAATGAAGCCAATATCGACAGCAGTGAGCTTGGGGTGAAGATTGCCCGCCTGAATACGGACCGGCAGAAGGAAAATATCAAGCTCAATGTGGTCCAGGCCTACTATGATGTGCTGCAGGCCCAGAAACAGGTGCAGGTCGATCAGTCCTCCGTGGACAATTACCAGGCGCATCTCACGAATGTCCAGCAGCTTTTTTCGGCGGGCAGCAAGGCGCGCATCGATGTGCTGCGTTCCTCGGTAGAGCTGTCCAACGCCCGGCAGACCCTCATCAAGCAGCAGAATACCTATGAGGTGGACCTGAGCAAGCTGCGCAACATATTGAATATGGACCCGAATGAGCCGCTCACGCTCACGCAGGATTTTGCTTATGAGGCTTTCCCGCAGGAGCTGGACAGCTGTGTATCCTATGCCCGGCAGAACCGCAAGGACCTGCAGGCAGATACGTATACGCTGGGACAGAAGGAGCTGGCAATCAAGGCGGCCAAGGGCGATCTGCTGCCGTCCGTGAATCTTTCGGTAGGCGCTTCCTGGGAAAAGCAGGGGCTGCCGAGCTCGGACAACCACAGCTATACGGCCGGGGTAACGGCGAGCTGGGATCTTTTTGACAGCGGGATCACCAAGGCGAAGATCTCCGCCGCGCAGACAGCCCTGGAGGTAGCGAAGCTCACGCTCGAGCAGGATCAGAACTCGGTGGATCTTGCCGTGCGACAGGCATACTATAATATGCGCGAAGCCGAGAAGCGCTTCAATTCAACGCAGGATGCAGTGACGCAGGCCAAAGAGGACTACTTCATTGCCAGTGAGAAATATAAAGCCGGTGAGGGCCTCATGCTCGACATCATCGATGCCCAGCTCGCTCTTTCAACGGCTGAGCTGAACTATATCAGTGCCCAGTACGATTATGCACGGTATAAGGCGGCCGTGGAAAATGCCATGGGTATGTCCACGGCGTCCGCGGCGGCTACGGCAGCCAAGCCGGCTGCTGCTGAGGCTGCGGCCGGGCAGCAGGCACAGGCGGAATCTGCAGCGGCTATAGAGGCTGCTGCCAATGGGGTGACATCATGAAGATCAATGGTAAGATAAAGCTGCTCATCGGAGTTCTGGTAGTGGCGGGCTGTGCTTTTGGCGGCTGGCGCTACTATACGGCACAGCAGGCGGCGCAGCAGACGACGGCCATCGAGACGGCCGAGGTCATGCGCATGGACCTGAAGTCCACCGTGTCCGCGACCGGAACCTTGCGGCCGGTGAATTCCGTCGAGGTGAGCTCCAAGATCACGGCCCGCATCAAGAGCGTGCTCGTGAAGGAAAATGATCAGGTCAAGGCCGGACAGACCGTGGCCATCCTCGATGGCAAGGACTATGAGGCCAAGCGCGAGCAGGCCCAGTACAAGGTGACGAATACGCGGGCCAAGTATAACCGGGCAGCGTATCTGCACTCCATCGGAGCAAAGGCGGATACGGACCTGGAGGATGCCCAGTACGATTACGATACGGCGGAGAGCAGCCTGGGAGAAACGGAATCCGATCTCGCGGAGACGGTGATCACGGCGCCGATGGACGGCGTGGTGGTCGGTGAACCGCAGACGGCTGGAACCATGGCGGTGCAGGGCACGAGCAATCCGACGGTCATCATGCGCATCGCGGATCTTTCACAAAAGCAGATCATGGCCAAGGTCGATGAGACCGATATCGGCAAGATTGCCATAGGCCAGCAGGCGACCTTCACGGTCGATGCGTATACCGGCAAGACCTTTACGGCCCGGGTTTCCAAGATCTCGCAGACCGATGTGAGCAATACCTGGGATACGACCTCGTCGTCGACCTCCAGCTCCTCGTCGTCCTCCTCGGCCAGTGTAATTTATTACTATGTGACCCTGGATGTGGATGATCCGGA
>CAZFPA010000031.1:0-23418 GCA_964520975.1 uncultured Selenomonadaceae bacterium
TTCTCCCCATCGCCATAGACCTGGCTGATGGTACTCACCCTCTGGATGCCTGCCGTTTTCATTCCAGTCACTGTACGGACTTCCTGTATTGCCGGCCCCGGTACCTGCGCCGCTTCCGCCACCGTACCAAAACCGCCAAAGCCCAATATTCCCAAAGCTGCCAGCACACCAGCCCGTTGCCCGAAATTCCTCATTAACAGATCCCCGCCTTTTTCAATTGATACCTTCATTATATGCAAACCTTCACGAAAAACAAGAAAATCCGCGGCGATTTAATCTATTTCTAATCCAGGTCATACAATCCCGCATACAGATATGCAGAATCCAGACAAGGCCCCTTGAGAATATAATCTATACCAACCCAAATAATGAATATTATAAATCATAAAATATATCCTTTCATTGGCAGGAGAACAATCCTATCCCATAGAATCAATTGATATTGCGGTGCCGTCGCTCAGGATTTTCTGATAACGGTCCTGCCTCCGACACCACAACAAAACAGAGAGCACCTATATCTCATCAGACTCAGCCAGGGAATTCATGCTGCCTTTTTATGTCGTGTATAGCGACACAAAAGGGGCCTTGTTTCCCAAAAACGACAAGGAGGTCCTCCCATGGAAACCATGGAATCCGCGTTCAAAGAATGTTTTGATCAATTACCCACAGGTGTTTTCATCGTCCGCCAGGACACCTATAAAGTTCTCTACTGCAACAACGCCATGACACGCATGTCAAACGGCCGAATAGAGCCCGGAGCTACCTGCTATGAGGCCTTACGCCGGGAGACAGCTCCCTGTATCGGCTGCTACATGCAGCGCCGAAGCCGGCAGGCACATTTCTATCGTTGGTATAGCAGAAATATCGTGCGTGATTTTTCCATCCGTACAGCAATCATCGAATGGGAAAAGCTTCCGGCCTATGTCATCTTCTGTACAGACCTGAATGAAAATTTTGGCACCAATCATCACCTGGAAAAAAGCGATCTCTTACAAAAATTAGAGGATTCCCTAACCCTGGCCGAAAAAACCGCGAAGGCAAAATCCGAGTTTCTCTCACGCATGAGCCATGATATACGCACGCCCATGAATGCCATCATCGGTATGACGAATATGGCCCTGAGCACGGAAAATCCCCCTCACACCACAGACTGTCTGCAAAAGATAAAATCCTCCAGCCAGTTTCTGCTCAGTCTGATCAACGACATCCTGGATGTTTCCAAAATAGAGAGCCAAAAGCTGCAGCTCTCCCCGCTCCCCTATCCCCTGACGGATTTTCTCCAACAGATCCGCCAAATCATCCAGCCTCTCTGCAAAGAAAAAAACATCCGCTTCACGATCCAGGCCGATATTCCCCAGGATAGCTGCATTTTAGTCGATCC
Organism: uncultured Selenomonadaceae bacterium; assembly: GCA_964520975.1. Classification (GTDB taxonomy): domain Bacteria; phylum Bacillota; class Negativicutes; order Selenomonadales; family Selenomonadaceae; genus CAZFPA01. The sequence continues at coordinate 1,382 of CAZFPA010000031.1, forward strand.
GACACGCTTCAATCAGATCTTTCTCAACCTCTTATCCAATGCAGTGAAGTACACGCCGCCAGAAGGCAGCGTAGAATTCATCATAGAAAATTATTGGGAAAGAGACCATCTGCGTCATATCCATTTTACGATACGCGATACCGGCATAGGTATGTCTGCCAGTTTCCAAAAGCGCATGTTCGAGCCCTTCAGTCAAGAAGATTCCCGCCATATCAACGAAGCCGCCGGGACAGGCCTGGGCCTGGCTATTGTAAAAAGCCTGGTGGATCTCATGAAAGGCAGCATCTGCGTAAAAAGCGCACCTGGCTGCGGCAGCACCTTCACCATCGACCTTGAACTGCCGCCCTGCACCTCCGTCAAAGGCATCGAAAAGTCCCTGCCCGGCAATATACGAAACCGCCTGGCCGGACTGCACATCCTGCTCTGTGAGGATAATTCCCTCAACACAGAGGTCGCGAATTGGATGCTCCAGCAGGCAGGAATCACTGTTTCCACCACGGAAAACGGTCTGGCTGCCCTGAATACCTTCATGAAAGCAGCCTACTATACCTACGATGCTATCCTCATGGACATCCGCATGCCTGTTTTAGACGGTCTTGCCGCTACGCGACGCATCCGCGAGCTGGCGCGACCGGACGCCAAAACCATTCCGATCATTGCTATGACCGCAGATGCCTTTGATGAAGACCGGCACCGATCCCTTCAGGCCGGAATGAATGCACATTTATCCAAACCATTGCAGCCGGATATGCTTTACCGCGTACTGCTTCAATATACGGACCGGGAGTCTTAAATCTTCTCCTGCTCTTACGCTCAAATCATTTGCCTTTGGCTATATTCTCCATTTATTTCCACTCCATGATCCGGCCGACCTCGCCGTAGAGGTAAGCAGCGATCTTCCTGGAGCCGGCAATGGTCGGATGCGTATCGTCGCCAATGAAATCATTTTCCTTGAGCTGCAGTGCCGGGCCGTGCATGGGCAGGAAATAGAGCTTCCTGTCACCGGCCTGCTGCTGATGCGCTACGGCCTGCTGTATCCACTGGCCGGGCTCTGTGCCGAGATTGATGGGAATGGGGTCCATGGCGATGAGCACGGCCTCGGGGTTCATGCCGCGCACAAGGCGCAGCAGACGCTCATAGCCGGCAATAAAAGCCTCCGCAGCCGGCTTTTTCGGCTGCTCAACGAAATCATTCGTTCCGATAGCCAGCAGAATGCACTGCGGCGGGAACTTCGCCGGATTCCATTGCGGCTTTGCCTGCGTGAAAAAGGTCTGCGGATAGGTATCCTCTGTATGGAGCGCCTTTCCCTGCTCACGTTTCTCCCAGCTTTCCGTATAGTTATGGACCACGCCCTCACCGGATTTTGCCACAATGCTCCATTCAGCCCCGAGCTTCTGCGCCAGCACCGGACCAAAGGCAGTGAGCCCATCCTCGATCGTATAATAGGAAAGCCCCAGCGGCCCATCGTTCATGGCCCCGGCCGAAATAGAGTCCCCAATGACCTCGATGCGCCGCTCACTGGCCCGGGCCGGCGGCAGCAGCTGCGCGCCATCGTCCAGCAGCAGCCCGCCAAAACCACTGATACCGGCCTCACCCTCGCTGCAGCGGGCTAAAAACAGGGTATGCCGGCCCGGCGCCAGGTTTTCAGCCAGCAGCTTTTCATCTGTCCGCGGCCGGAATTTCGTGTATTCCCGGCCATCGATACTGTACCGCCACCAGTTCTTTTCCGCCTGCAGCTTCACCCGCAACGAGGTCCCGGTGAAATCCACCCGCAGGTAGGCCGCACCGCGCCCCGTACGCCGGATACCGGAATTTCCGCTGTCCCAGCGGCCGAAATACTGGATTTCCGGCGCATCGGACTTCGCCCATACCGCCGCCTCACCAATTGCACCGCCAAGCCATATACTGCCAGCAGCCAGACTCACAGCAACACATTGCCTCCATAGTTTCATAAGCTCCCCCACCTTATCGTAATTGTCTGCTCCTTTTCCCTTTCTATTTTCTCGCTTCCCCGTCAAAACCCTTTTTTACCGGCCAGGAAGCATCGATGCGCACCCTGACCGGCAGCACCATTGCCATTCCCCGCCGGTTAGGATAAAATGGATTTATCGTGACATTTTCAATAAGGAGCCTTCATTTATGATACAACCCATGGACGAACTCACACCCACCCAGCTCAAAAACCGTCTGTTATCCTTTGCTGCTTTTTTCCAGCAGGCCCAGGATGAAAAAGCTGCAAAAAAAATCCGGGACCTGGCACAAAAGCTGCACGAGCATGCGTTTGGCATCGCCTTCTGCGGCCATTTCTCAGCGGGAAAATCCCGCATGATCAATGAGCTGCTCGGCGAAAACCTGCTGCCCTCAAGCCCGATCCCGACCAGCGCAAATCTCGTCAAGGTCCATGCGGGCGAGGAATACGCGCTCGTGCATTTCCGCGAGGGAACGCCGCGCAAATACCTTGCGCCCTATGACTACGAGCAGATCAAGAGCTTCTGCCAGGACGGTGATGCGATTGCCTCCATCGAGCTCAGCCATGCGGATGTCCAGCTGCCGCCGGGCACGGTCATCCTCGATACGCCGGGCATCGATTCCGCGGATGATGCGCATCGCATTGCCACAGAGTCCGCAGTCCATCTGGCCGATCTCATCTTCTACGTGATGGACTACAACCATGTGCAGTCCGAGGTGAATTTCCGCTTTACCCAGGAGCTCACGGCTGCCGGCAAGGAGGTCTGCCTCGTCATCAATCAGATTGACAAGCATTCCGCCGCCGAACTCTCGTTCAGCGATTTCCAGGCCAGCGTCGAAAAGGCGTTTGCGGCCTGGGGTGTAAAGCCGGCAGCGATCTTCTATACCTCACTGCTGCCCGGGGTGATGGAAACCAGTGATTTTCCGCGCCTCCAGGGCTTCCTGCGCACCCAGCTCGCGCAAAAGGATACCCTGCTGCTGGCCTCCATCCAGGCCTCACTGTCGTGCATCTGCCAGGAGCATCTGCGCGACGCCGGACTGGCAGCCGAGCAAACGCTTGAAAAAGAACATGCGCTGCTCGCAGCACTGCCACCCGAGCAGCGGGCCGCCCTGCAGGCTGACTGCGAGGCCTTGCAGCAGGCAGCGGCAGCTCTGCAGCAGGATGCGGCTCCGCTGCTGCGGGATGGCATCCAGCAGATCCTCAACAACGCCTATCTCATGCCGTTCAGCACCCGTGCGCTCGCGGAAGCCTACCTGGAAGCCTGTCAGCCGGACTTCCATATAGGCTTCTTCTTTCAAAAGAAAAAGACCCTGCAGGAACGTGAACAGCGCCAAAACGCTTTCTGGCACGACCTGCAGGAAAAGACCCAGGCACAGCTCGAATGGCATCTGCGGAATCTGCTGCTCGATTTTTTCCATGCGCAGGATCTGACCGATGACGCTCTGCTGGCGGCAATCCAGGCCTTCACGCTCCAGCCGCCGCTCTCCCTGCTCGACGAGGGGCGAAAGGACGGTGCTCGCCTCACGCAGGATGGCAGCTTCGTTTTGAACTATACGGAAAATACCGCTGACGCGGTGAAGCGCTTCGCCAAAAAAGAACTGCAGGGCCTTGTCGAGCGCCTGCTGGCGGCCCGTAAAGCCCATCTGCAGCAGCGCATCGCGGCCATCGAACAGCACCCGGCTGCTGGGGACTGCCAGCAGGCAGCCCGCAGGATTGCCGCGGCGGAAGCCGCCCATAAAGTGCTTGCGGCAGAGCTGCAGGAACGGCTCACCGCGCCGCCTGTCCCCCAGTCAGACCCCTGGCAGCTCTTTGCCCCTATCGAGGAACAGGTAGAAATCATTGCGGGCGCTGCCGGACGGGCCCCCGCACCGGCAGCGGTGGCCGAAGCCCCCGCAGGCAGCACCGCTCCTGCAGCGGTTGCGGCCAAGGCAGCCACCGGCACCGGTTCCGATCCTCAGCACCTGCAGTCCCGGCTGCAGCGGGCAGCAGAACTGCTCACCCCCCTGCCGGGCCTTGGCCGACTGGGGCGCGAGCTCGCGAGTGCCGCCCAGCGCCTGGCAAAGAAGCAGTTCCTGGTCACGCTCTTTGGTGCCTTCAGCGCTGGAAAATCTTCCTTTGCCAACGCACTGCTCGGCACCAGTCTGCTGCCGGTATCACCAAACCCAACGACAGCCGCCATCAACAAAATCCGGCCTGTCGATGAAGCACATCCGCATGGTACAGTGTGCGTAAAGTTCAAGGACTGCGAGGTGCTGCTGGCTGATCTGAACCGCGCACTCAAGGACAGCGGCCGCCAGGCGGCAAGCCTTGACGAAGCCCGCCAGTACGCTGCCGCCTACCTGGAGGACAGCACCGCCAGCCAGCGCAGCGCGGCCTTCCTGCGGGCCTTTCTGGGCGGCCTTGCGGCAGCACAGCCCCGGCTCGGACAAGGCTTCGCGATTTCACTGGACGACTTTCCTGCCTATGCCGCACAGGAAGAAAAATCCTGCTTCGTCGAATGGATTGAGATCTACTTCGACTGTGCGCTGACCCGGCAGGGCATCACGCTCGTCGATACACCGGGCGCGGATTCCATCAATGCCCGTCACACGGATATGTCCTTTGATTTCATCCGCCGCTCGGACGCGGTGCTCTTCGTTACCTATTACAATCACGCTTTCTCCCGCGCGGACCGCGAATTCCTCATCCAGCTGGGACGTGTAAAGGATGCCTTTCAGCTCGATAAGATGTTCTTCATCGTAAATGCCATCGACCTGGCTGCCGATGACGCTGAGCAGGCTGCCGTTCTTGCCTACATCCGGCAGAATCTGCTGAACTACGGCATCCATTCCCCGCAGCTCCATGCGATTTCCAGCCAGCAGCTGCTGGCAGACAAATGCGCGGGCCGTCCCGGCTGCTCCGACTTCGAGCAGGCCTTTGCCCGCTTCGTCCGCGAGGATCTGACCGCAATCTCCTGTCAGGCCGCTGCGCAGGAATATCAGCGGGCCGTACGCCTGCTGGCAGAACTGCTCACGGCCAGCCGCGAGGCCGCAGCCCGCCAGCCGCAGCAGCAGGCCGCCTTGCTGGCACAACAGCAGCAGGCCAAAGACTGCCTGCAGGCCGCAAATCACCAGGAACTTCTCCAGCGGCTGCAGCAGGAAGCCGCCGAGCTTCTCTATTATGCAGGACAGCGCGTAGCGCTCCGCTTCAGCGATTTTTTCCGGGAAAGCTTCAATCCGGCCACACTCAAGACAGGAACGGACTACCAGCGGGCATTGTCCCTGGCGGCCAGGGAATGCCTGGAAGCTGTCGGCTTTGATTTTGCCCAGGAAATGCGCGCCACCAGCGTCCGCCTTGAGGCCTTCTGGCGCAAGAGCCTGCAGCACTGGCTGCCCGCCCTGGAAAACAGGCTGCAGGCCATCCAGCCGCAGCTCTCCTTCGCCGCGGTGGAAGCGCCGATTGCCCTCGACCTTTCCTTTGCCCCCGCCTTTGCCGCGCTGCTGCCTGACTGGCAGGACGAAGCCCGGAAACACTTCCGGAATCCCCGCAGCTTTTTCGAGGCAGGCGACTGCCGGCGCCTGGAAGAAGCCCTGACACTGCGGCTCCAGTCCGCTATCGAGCCGGCACTCCGGCGGGAGCAGTCCCGCCTGCAGACTTCCTGTCAGGATGCCGCAGCGAATGCCTTCTGCTCGCTGCAGCACGATCTCCAGGCACAGCTCGACGATTTCTACGAAAGCCAGCAGCTTGCCCGAAACGGCGCGATTCCGCCCGATCAGCTCCAGCACATCTGCGAACAATTACAGGCATAAACAAGGCCGGGATTCTGTACACGACAGAATCCCGGCCTTATGTATCCTTTATTGTGTTACCGGCGAAACGCCACCCAGTTTTCCCGCATAGCCGCAGCGATCTCATCCAGCCACACGTAACGCTTCCTGTACTGGCTCCGCTTGTGCGTTTTCACTGTTTCCAGCGGCTTTCGCACACTCTGCAGCGGCAGCTCATAAAAGCGCGGGTCCTCCAACGGCCAGCCGCCAACTTCCTGCCAGAACGCATCCAGCGAGGTTTTCAGCTTGCGATCGAGACGCACATGGTTATTGGTATAAAATCCCCGGTTGGATATCGCGTAGATATGCTGCAAGCCCCATATTCCAGCCATCTGCTGGATGACATACAGCATAAAATTCTTTGGCCGGCAGCCAAAAAAGCGCTTGGTCAGGGCATGGATGAGCTCACGTCCGCCCAGGCTCCCCTGCAGCGCCCCAATGAACAGCGCGTTTTCGCCAGCGGCATTCTGCCCCAGCCAAAAGGTGATATGATAGACCCGCTTTCCCTCTCGCATGAGGTCCAGCGTCATAATCCCTTCCTTGCGATCCACATAGAAAAAATCCAGTCCCAGGCTCAGCTCCTCCTGCTGCCAGAGCAGCAGCCGCTGATCGTAGTAGATCTGCTCCAGTGCCGCCGCAGAAAACATCTGCTGACAAAACAGAAAATGCTGCTCAATGAGACGGCAGCGCTCCGCCATCGTGGAATTATGATAGAAAACATGGCGCGAAAGCTGTTCATAAAAAATGGCATTATTCCGTTCCAGCTTCGACAGCTCGACCTCCCCGGCAAAAAACCGCGCAAAACCACGCACCAGCCTGCCATGCTTGAGACCACGCAGCCAGAATACCAGAAGCCGCTGCAAATTAAAGTCTGAACGGTCACGATGACGATAAATCCGATTGCCTAATGTTATAATATCCAACAAAATACTTTTCCACTCCAATACCACGAGAAATTATATGTTTCTCCAGCGTTTCATCTTCCCCATAAAAGACGGTCGACGCATCACACCGTCTTTCATTCAGTACTGGAATATCATAGCATTTTCATTTGTATACAGCAATCAAAAAAACCTATAAATTTCCGCTTTATGGTACCATTTTTCAAGGTTTCTCAAACTCCTGCAGCTTCGGATATTTTTCCCGCAGCCAGCGGCTCTGGAACTTCCGGCGGGCCGTCCAGCCCACATCCTGCAGATAGTTGCCATTCATAGCCGCCCCGACAAGCGCTCCGAGCCCCGGGACCATCTCCAGCACCTTGCGCTTGGTCAGGTTGATACCGACCTGCCGGGCGAGGCGTTGAATGAGCAGCAGCACGGTCTCCTTGCCCAGGGATTCCTGATAGCCGGTCCCCACCCCGCTGACAGCCACGGCCTGCAGCCGCTGCTCCAGCTCCGCCATCGCCATGAGCGCGCCGGCTTTTTCCTGCAGGGAATTCGCACTGGCCGCCGCCAGGATCTGCAGTGCAAAGGCATCCTCCTCCGGTGTCTTCGCCGCATAGCCATAGCAATAGCCTATTTTGTGGATTGTCCGCAGCACGAGCACCATGAGTGCCGGCACATCCGCGACCAGTCCCGGAAGTCCCGCCACACCTGTTGCACCGCCCTCAGCCGCAGCGAGTCCGATGGCCCTGTTATGCACGCCATCCGCAAGCGAATCGCAGAGCCGCAGCTCCCGTCCCCGCAGCAGCTCGATGCGTTCCACTTCGCCATCCCGCAGGATATCCTGCACATCGGCCAGGTTCTTGCCGACGAAATTAGCACTTTTCAACGCGGCCTCTACCGCACCGGCCGGAATCATCTGTACCGCATTGCCTACCGGCTTCGCCAAAAAGGCTGCTGCCCGCCCGACAATCCCCGGTGCGGCGGCCTCCCACTCCTGGATCTTCCTCCATTGTGTCCGCTCATAAACAGTCAACTGCGTTTCCTCTATCATGGATGCGCCCCCTCTAAAAGCTTATTTCTCATACAGTTCGCCATCCACCCGCTGGATTCCTATGCCATACAGACAGAAATAAGCAGAAAAACGCTCGCCGACAAATATTTCCGGACAGAACCGCCCCTCAGATCTCACCGTCCTGCACACTGTCCGCAATACGCTGGATTTCCCGGCCGAGCTTTTTCTCATCGAGCAGGATTCCATGCGCCCGGAACCGGTCTCCAGCCTGTATCGCCTCTTCCCGCTGCCGTTCAAGCCGCTCCAGCGCAGTGAGCTTCTCATCCAGCAGGGCCACCGCTGTATACACGTTCATCGGCCGTCACCTTCCCCCGCCTGGTTTTCCCTGCCCTCATTCTCCCCATTCTGACGCATCGTCATACCTCCCTGTAGGTTTCGCCGCAGAGCGCGGCTTTTCTTTCTACAGGATAACATACGGTTACGACAGATTTTGTCGCAGCAAAAATTACGTATAAAGCTCTGCCGCTTCCTGAAGGTTCCGGCGTATCTTTTCCCGCAGTTCCTGCGGCTCCAGAACCTCTACGCTCCGGCCATACTGCAGAATCCAGCGGCAGAAGCCTTCCCCGAATACCTTCGCCTGCAGAATCGTATGCCCTTCCTCCCGCGCAACAATGCGATGGTTGGGCAGGCGATCCCGCACAGCCTCCAGTGCCCGGTTCTCACAGCGCAGCCGGACCCGCAGCAGGCGCCCCGCATACATGAACTGGATGCACTGCTTCATCTTGCCCATATTGTAATCCGAAAACAACCGGGGATTATAGTGTTCATCGGTCTTCTCAACCGTGAGGATGCGATCGAGCCGAAAAAACGCCGGATATTCATAGGCCTTTTCCTCAAAAAAGCCCACCAGATAGAGATAATACTCCGAAGACACAATGGAAATCGGCAGCACCTTGCGGCATACCACCTCTCCGCTAAGCTTCCGATAGCGCAGTGCGATCTTCAGCTGGCACTGCATGGCCCGGGTGAGATCCCAGTGCAGAGCCAGCAGCCTTTTCCCGTGCAGCGGCTCCACGTACTGCTCCAGCTCGCTCTGGATGGCCGCCTTGATCTCGTTGCGCACAGCAAAGCCAAACAGTGAGCTCATGGCCGCGATGACCTGCCGCATTTCCTCCCGGCAAAGCGAACGGCTGCTCAACAGCACCTTGCTGATAAAAAGCACCTCCGTCTCGGAAAATTTCCGTCGCCCGTTATTGGAAAAATACAGCCGGCCGGCTTCATCGAGCAGCAGCGTATAGGAATCCCCCATCTCCGTCAGGACCGTCCGTATTTCCCGCATATCCCGTTCCGCGGAACGCACACTGATTCCCGCCTCTGCCGCATAGTCCGCCTTGCTCACCCGCTCACCGAGCGACAGCCGGTACAACAGCATCAGTACGCGATTGGCTTTCTTGATTTTTTCTGCCATCCACCCATCCCCTCTCGTACAGCTTGATTCCCTGCCTCTATAGTATTTGCTGTCGCGGCCGCTATTTCCTTTATTGTCCGCGACAGTAAAATGGACAGACCACTGCAGCCGTTTTCCCGACTGCATTAGTCTGTCCACTTTTTTCTATACCGCGAGGCTGCTGTGCCGGCGGATTTATTTTATGAAATAGATGCGCTGCTGGCGTTCATCTGCCGCAATCCGTTCCAGTCGCTGCTGTCCCTGCGGCAGCCGCTTTTCCACATCGCGCACGAGCAGATTCAGGAACGCCATCGGTGTGCCGTAGAGTTCCTCCTGCCCTCCCGCCGCAAGCGGAACAAAGATCGGTGCCGCGGCGAATTTAGCCAGCGGTGAGAACTGGCTGTCCGTGATGACGGCCAGGGAAAAGCCCATTTTTTTCAACTGCTGACACTTCTTGACGAGGATATTCGCATAGCGGGGGAATCCCAGCACCAGGATCTGGACATCGCGCGGAGATTCCTGCTCCAGCCACTGCCAGGCCGCAGTGCCAGGCGAAGCAGTCTCCACATCGACACCCAGCCGCCGCAGCTGATAGGCAGCATAGGGCAGCAGCGTCGCCGACAGCCTTGCCGACAGCAGGACAATCTTGCGCGGTTCCGTCAGCAGCGATGTCAACTGCTCATAGGCCTCACCCTGCAGACTTTCCATGAGCGCCTCCATATTGGATGCCTGCTGCTCCAGCACCTGCTTCCAGGGATGGTTTTCAGCCGTGGCATCGGTCCGCCGGTTACAGCGCACCGCCGTGAACTGGTGCCCGACCACACTCTGCAGGCAGCGCAGGAAATCATTGTAGCCATGATAGCCCAGCGCGATGAAAAAGCGGGATACGCTTCCCTGGCTCACGCCCATCTCATCCGCCAGCTCGTTGGCGGTCATGAAGATCACCCGCAGGTAGTTCTTCTCCAGGTAAATCGCTATGCGCTGGTACGTGGGGGATTCCCCGGAAGCCTGTCCTAACAGGTCCATAAGCTCCTCAATGCTGGTAAATTTTCTTCGTTCTGTCATTTACATCGCTCCTTATCTTCAACAAAAGTTTTGTTTTGTATCGTTCGAAGCGACACAAAACTGTAAAAAAAAATTAGATTTCCCTGACCAATAGTACCGACTCCAGATACCGGATATAGGTATCGATGATTGTCACTTCCCGACGGCGTTCCTCCAGACAAGTCTCCAGATGCAACGAGGTAAAATGGTAAAATATTCCTGTATACGTCGCAATGATGAGCTCCCGCAGTTCCTCGACCGCCATGAGCGGCCGGATACTTCCCTCGGCAGTCCCACGATCCAGGATACTCTGCAGAAAAGGCCGCATGGTCTCCTGCTGCTTGAGCTTAGGCACAAGTGCCTTATAGTGCAGCTTATGCCGCTTGTAGTAGACATCCATCTCGTTCAGGAGCAGGAAAAAGCCCGGCCGTTCCAGATAGATTTCCTTCTGGCATTCCAAATAGAGCAGCACCTCATCGAGGGCTGTCATACCCGGCTGCTTCTTCCTGGCAATGTATGCATGCACATAGTCATCATATAGACGCAGCATATAGATCGTTGTTTCCAGTGTCAGCTCATCTCTATCCTTGAAATAACGCTGTATCGAGCGCGGTGTCAGGCATGCCTCCTGGGCAATGCGCTTCTGCGTCGTCCCATCGATGCCATAACGTTTAAAGCAGCGATAGGTCGCCAGGATCACATGTTGTTTATTCCGATCACAATCTTCCGCGGTTGGCATATCGCTCCTCCTTTCCAACGTCCCTGTATAGATCCCTATTTTTATTTCGACATTCCGAACCCGTTTTCCTGCCGAAAACCGCCAATTCCCTTTTTTCGAATAATGCCATCAGTTTTTTATCAGGAAAGGCTTTTTTCCTATGAAATATAGTATAATAAAAGGAAATCATTTACGAGGAGGGTCTATATGCGCATTGCAGTATGTGATGACGAAACTGCGCAAATACAGCTCATTTGCCACTGGATTGAAGCCATCTGTGCTCCTCAGGCAAAAAAAATCGAGCTGCTTCCCTTTACGGATTACAAGAAATTCCTTGCTTATGCAGCCCGGACCTTTATCGATATAGCATTTTTGGATATCTACATGGATAAGAGCAACGGCATTGATGCCGCCCGTGTTCTGCGCCGCTTCAACCAGACCTGCGCCATCATTTTCGTGACCTCCAGCCCCGATCACGCGCTCGAAGCCTTCGAAGTCCAGGCCAGCCATTATCTCATCAAGCCGGTCACCGAGGCAAATATGCGCGAGGCACTGCAGCGCACACCGCTGCTCGCCGCAAAAGAAAAGAGCCTGTCCATCATCGCCCACTATCTGCCCATGGAGATTCCGCTGCATGAGATTCTCTACATCACGGTCGAGGGCCACGACACGCGCATTTATCTGCAGAACGGAACCTCACAGCTTACCCATACCCCGTTGACCCGCATCCGTGAGATGCTGGACAGTGATCCACGGTTCCTGACCTGCCAGCGCAATACGCTCATCAATGCCGATGCCATCCACCATTTCACCAACGACAGCATCCTGCTCAATGACGGCAGCACCTTTGCCATTCCCAAAAAGCGCTATACCGAGCTTTTCAATTGCTATCATCAATATCTGTTCAGAAAGGTCCGCCAGGGAAGCGCCGGCTGGCGCCTGTAGGAAGGAAGGATCCGGATGTCCCTTGAACAAATCGGCATCATCTGCTATACGCTGATCCATATCACCCCGCTGGATATACTCATTTTCTATACGTTCCGCCGGCAGCTTCGCTGGACGATGCCCCGCACACTCGCGGGCTACCTGGCGCTGCTGCTGCTCGAATGTGCCTGTCAGCTCACCACGGGCCCGGGCTATGACCAGCGACTGTCCGTATTTTTCCAGTTCATCTACGCCGGCTATGATATATGGGCGGTGCGCTGTTATCTGCCCAAATTTCTCTCGATTGCCCTGCTCACAGTCCCCATCGAGCTTTTATCCTACAGCATCGGCAGCTATACCGGCCAGCATCTCATCACGCCGCTGCCGCCCGATATCGAGGCCAGCTTCATCATGCTGCTGCTTTTCGCAGCCTTCCTTCCACCGGCCATCCACTACATCGATACGCGGCTGCAGGCTGTGCTGCGCGTCCAGGAACCACTCGCCTGGCGCCTGCTGCTTTCCTATGAGCTCACGGTGATTACCCTTACGGTACTCATCGACCCGTTGAACCAGGCACTGACCCTGCGCGTCTTCGCCTCCCGCCTGCTGCTCTTCGGCAACAACCTCATGTGCATCTACCTCATGGAGTACCTCACGCGCAGCATCCTGGCCCGCGAATACAGCAGCACGAGTCTGGACTCATTGAACCAGCTGCGCCAGCTTGAACAGCGCAAATACGATATGATCCTGACCGCCTGGCAGAACAGCCGGCGGCTGCGCCATGATCTCAAGCATCATTTTGTCAGCCTGCACGCGCTGCTGGCCCAAAGGGACTACACCGGCCTCGCTGCCTATCTGGAAAAGACCGCCCGTGAGCTTCACACAACCAAAGACTGAATTCACGCAAGGAGAATCCCATGCATACATTCTTTGTCGCCGATCCAGCCAGGCTGCTGACCGAATACCCACTGCTCTGTCTGCTGGCTACGCTGCTCTATTCATTTGCCCATATCCTGCCCTTCAGCCTTCTGCGCTGCTATATCTTCCGCAACTGGCTGCGCTGCAGTGCCCGCCGCATTGCGCTGGGAGCTTTTGGCATCTACCTTCTCGAGGTTTCCTGCCAGCTCTGGCTCGGTCATATCTATTCGACCCGCATCGGCCTTCTGTTCCATCTGATCTACCTTTACTATTTTTACCGCGTGACCGCCATCCCATTTTTCAAGCAGTTCTCACTGATCCTGCCGCTGGGACCGCTCCTGCTGCTGCTGCAGAGCTGCGCGTTCACCATGGAGCTGCAGCTGCAGCTTTTCCCGGTGCCCTACCTCACCGCGGGGCTGCTCGATATCCTGTTTGCCGCCGCCCTGCTCCGTCCCATTAAATGGATGCGTGAGCACTTCATTGAGCCGCTGCTGCAGGGCGATTCCCTGGAAAAAAGCTGGCGCATCGTTTTCGTGCTTTCCACTACGCTGCTGCTCCTGTCCCTCATGGTGAATCCCTTCAATGAAGACCGCTCCCTCACCGCATTGCTGCTGCGCGGAGTATCCCTCGCCGGCGCCGTCCTCTGCTTCGCCATTCTTTCCTTTTCCCTGCAGCAGGTAATGCGGCAGCGGCAGCTCAATGCCCGGCTGGCGATTACCCGGGAACTGCACGAAATCGAATCACAGCACTATGCCGGCATGACCGTAGCAGCCAGCCATAGCGAGGAAATCCGCCGGGAACTCGAACAGTGCGCCGCGCATATCCATACATTGCTCGCGCAGAAGGACTACTCCGGCATCCATGCGTATGTGGAAAGTTTCCTCTCCAGTGAATACCTGCTCAATACCCAGCACGTCTGCAACAACGAGCTGGTCAATGCAATCGTGAACTATTGGCTTGGCAGCCTTGAAACACTGGCCGTTCGCCTCGATATCGATATCCACCTCAGCGCCGCCCCCCTGATTGACCCGGTCCACCTCACGGCAATCCTCGGCAATCTGCTCAAAAATGCCACGGAGGCACTGCAGCGGATTCCGACCGGGCACCACCGGGAGCTCAGCCTGCACATGGCCGTCATCGGCAGCCTGCTGGTCATCACGATGGACAATACCTTCACCGGCACCCTGCACCAGGATGATGACCTGCAGTATCTGTCCGCCAAGCGCGGCTTCCATTCCCATGGCATCGGTCTCGACAGCATCCGCCACAGTGTGGAGGCCTGTCATGGCACCCTGCAGATTCAGGCCATCGATCATTTTTTCCGAGTCTCCATCCTGCTGCCGCTCGAAACAGGGGCCGTTACGGCAACACCTCTACGTTCTTGAAGTACCAATGGATGCCGCTGGTAATCTCTGCATCCGTGAAATCATGACCATCCGCGCCGACCATACTACCCATATTCGTTTCAATCTGTCCAGTGAAAATTTTCAACTCGCCGTTCAATATACGTTTCTCTGCATCAGCAACTGCCGCCCGTGCCTCAGGAGAATTTTTTTCAGATAGCTCCGTGATAGCAACGATACCTTCCTGCATGCCACCATAATAATTCTCTCCCGACCATTCTCCGTCGATGATTTTCTGAACGATGTCACTATAATATGCGCCCCATTTCCAAACAACGCTGACCAATGCTGAATCTGGCGTTTGCCGGCGCATATCCGAATTGTAGCCAATACCCCATGCTCCTTGTTTTTCTGCCAGTTCCAACGGATAGCTAGTATCACAGTGCTGACTTAGAACATCACAGCCGTTGTCCAATAATTCCCGGGCCGCGGCTTTTTCTTTATCCGGCGCAAACCAGCTGTTCGTTACCTTGACATAGACCCTAGCCGCTGGATTGACTGCCTGGACACCCATGGCAAATGCATCGATACCACCTGTGACTTCGGCATTTGTACTTCCCATAGCTGCCACGTAACCAATCCTGTTGCTTTTAGTCTTCATTCCAGCGGCGATGCCTGATAAATAACGCGGTTGATAAATACGCCCAAAATAATTATTAAAGTTTCTGTCATTGCTTTTATAACCAGAAGCATGCAAAAAGTAAACATCGGGATATTTCTGCGAAAGCAGCGCGATTTCATCCATATAACCAAAGCTTGTGGCAAAAATGATATTGCAACCCGCAGCCACACATTTTTCTACCGCTACGTCCACACCGCGTGGATCATCATCGCTCACATTTTTGCAGCGCATAATCTGCTCTGGCTTCAATCCAAGATTCCGCTGCATTTCCTGTATTCCAATATCATGGCTATACGTATAACCCGCGCCCTCTGCCGGATCGGAGATATAAAGCACACCAATCCGAATTTTGTCTCGTGGTATGCCCTTGCCATTATCCTCCTTAATGGCTGACGGATCAACAATGCCTGTATCATCATAGCTGCCAGCATACGTCAAACAAAACAATCCCACCGCAAAACTCATGGCCAGTAAGCCTGTCAGGCACCAACGAAAATTCATATTTTTCATCTCCATGCCTCCTCATGAACGCTTCGCAAAGAACTGCATGCTTGCATCGATTTCACCAGCAATTTTATCCAATTCCCGTGCCGAATCGCCGACCAGGGAAAACTGCCCTGCCATTTCACTCGCTGTATCATTATTTTTCCGAGCTTCCTGGGAGTTTTCAACCGCCAGCCTACTCATCTGTTCTACCGTTTGCAGACTGTGATTACGTGTTTCCTCCAAAAGATGCATTTTTTGGCGAATTTCCCTGACCGCAGCCGATGACATTTCTACACCAGCCAACACTTCCTGGAAAAGGGCATCGGTTTGCTGAATACTTTCATCCTGCTCCCCCAGTACATCCGCTGCCATATGCATAAGCTTAACAGACTCTTGCGTACTTTTCATTAGCTGTCCGGCGATGGTTTCGATATTCTCAGAAGCACTAGCCGTCTGTGTTGCCAATTCCTTTACCTCATTCGCCACCACAGCAAAACCCTTACCAAATTCACCTGCGCGCGCCGCCTCGATAGATGCATTGAGACTCAAGAGGTTGGTCTGTCCTGCAATCGAAATAATCAGTCCGCTCGCCTGCGCAATTTCTTTTGCTGTCTTTTCGGAGGATTCTGCCTGACTACTAATTTTTCCGATAGCCTCATGCACCTTCTGATTTACAGTGAACAACTCCTTCATGCGTACAGATGCATTCTTACTTCGCTGCATCATGGCCTCCGTGTGCTCGCGCAAGGCCTCGGTCTCCTGCCCACTCTCCGTAATGCCATTTCCCATAAGGGCCATATCTTTCTTGGTTTCCAACGCATACTGCTCCTGCCGACAAGCCGTATCACGTTCCTGCTCCATGGCCATTTGCATATCCTTGGCAGCCTGCAGGCTTGTGCCGGATACACTCGTGAGTTGTTTAGCGTTAACAAGCAACCGCCGCGTCTGTCCAGTGAGATTATCCATAATCTTCTGCAGTTCCTGACAGAGCCCATATACAGCCCTTGTCATATCTCCAAGTTCATCCTCGCGTTCCAGAAGCTGTGGCGCAATATCTTGCGAAAGTTTTCCTTCACCCACTGCACATACACTGCGAATGCCATGCTTCAGCGATTGCGTCATCGAATTAGCAAACCAGACTGCAAAAGCCATACAAAGCAGCAGCAACACAACAACCACAGCCAAAATCACCTTAACTACCCCGGCCTGGACCGCATCACGCGCAGCCTTGTCCGTGCCGGCAAAAACCATGCCTACAGCTTGCCCCTGATCGATAACCGGAACAAAATATCCATAATATACACGTCCATCCAACAGTACCCGATCACTAAAATAGGTCTTGCCTTCTCCCAGTACAGTCTTAGCTACAGTCTCCCCCACATCATTGCCAAGCACACGATTTCCACTATCATCTTTGAGTGAAGTCATGATTCGCTTGTTCCCAAAAAAGAATGTTACCTCCATGCCCGTTACCTCTTTAATCTCATCCACGAGCTCACCAGAACGGGATATATTGTAACCACCCTTCCATATATCACCATTTGGGGACTGGAAAAACTCACCCGAATTTTGTGTGTAGGACGCAAGTGCCGCACAAGCTGTACTTTTCAAGAGATTTTCCGTATCCTATGTCATCTGACGACTAACCGGCCCCAAAATAATTCCACAAACTATGATACCCAGTAAAAGTATTGGACAAATCGTGCATAACAGAATCTTCGTTCTAATCTTCACATTTCCACTCCCCATCTTCATTTATAGAATTTATGTTATCAAACATGCAACGAATGACGGATCCAGCCTACACGAAATAACCGGGTAAGAATTACGCAGCAGACGAAAATTCAAACAAGCAATCTGCCTAGATATTTCATGCGTACTGGACCAGATGTAACCGTTTAGTATGACATCTGGCTGCTCCCCTCTACGCCTTCGACGAACCAGTCGAAACTCTCCAGCAGTTCCTTGTCGGAGATGTTCTCACCCGCCGGAATCCGCAGCCGGCCCTGCTGATCGTAAATCGGGCCGTAGAATACATCCCACGTTCCCCGCTGAATCCTTTCACGGGCCGCATCGATGAGTTCCTCGGTTCCCGGCGCGGCCAGCCGCGAAAGCGGTGCTATGTCAAAGACATCCTTGCCATAGCCATCAAAGTAAGCCCGCCCCCGGAAACGGCCCTCAAAACATTCCTGCAGCCGTGCCCGGTAAAATGCCCCCCAGTTCCAGATGGGTGCTGTAAGGAACACATCGGAAAACTCCGCCCGCCGGTCCAGATTATAGCCAATGACAAAAACGCCCCGCTGCTGTGCCGCCTGCATGGGATAGGTCGTATTCTGATGCTGTGCCAGCACATCGATGGGCCAGGAATCCATGAGCCTATTGGCTGTCTGCATCTCCTTCGAACTGTCATTCCAGGTCCCGGACCACTGCACATGGACAACCGCCTGCGGATTCACACTGCGAACACCCAGCGTAAAGGCATTGATGCCCCGGATGACCTCGGGAATCGGAAAGGCCGCTACATAGCCGATATGCCCGGTCTGCGTCTTCTTTCCGGCAGCAATGCCGGTCAGATAACGGGCCTGATACATCCGGCCAAAATAAACGGCGAGATTATCGGCCGTCTTGTCGCCTGCTGAGTGGAAGAACTTTACATTTGGATACTTCCTGGCCGCCTGCAGCAGTGCCGGCCCGTAATTAAAACTGGTCGCGAAGACGATTTCCGCCTTATCCTTCTGCACCAGCTCGTCGATGACCGCCAGTGCCGAATCATCCATATCCGGTACATGTTCCCGGTAGATCATCTTCACCTTCATGCTGCGGCGCACTTCCTCAAAGCCCTGATAATGAGCCTCATTCCAGCCGCCATCCTCCTTGTCCCCATTAAAGAGGACTGCCGTCACAACGGCTTTTTCCGGACGCTGCGGGAACGGATTGCGCGTGAGCTGCAGGCTCCAAAAATAAGTGGCTGCGAGCACGAGCAGCAGGATTGCCGCAAACTTCAAAAAGAGACCCTTCATTCCTGCTCACCTCCATAGACCAGTGCCTCATATTCGCTGACAGGCAGCGGCCGCGCATAGTAATAGCCCTGCGCAATATCGCAGCCGGCCGCCCGTGTAAGCTCGGCCTGGCCGGCATTCTCCACGCCTTCGATGACCACAGAAATTCCAATATGACGGGCCATAGTCACGATGTCCCCGACCAGCGAGCTGCCTGCCCGCTCATGCCAGCAATCCACGAAGCCCTTATCCAGCTTCAGCACATCGACCGGCAGTTCCTCCAGCGTAGCCAGCGTGGAATAGCCTGTACCGAAATCATCGATGGCCAGCCGCAGCCCTGCATCGTGCATCTGCTGCAGCTTATCCAGCAGCACCTTGGAATCACTGAAAAAAGCGCTTTCTGTCACTTCGATTTCCAGCAGCTCATGCGGAATCTCCCATTTATCAATGATCGCAAGAATATCCTCCACCAGCGTACAGCTCGCGAAGTTCACGCGCGAAACATTCACCGAAACGGGCCGGATCTGGCGCTTCTCATCGAGCCAGCGCCGCATGGTCCGGCAGGTCTCCTCCAGAATGTATAGATCAAGCTGATAGATAGCTCCCGAAGCCTCCAGGAAGTGGATGAAACGCCCTGGCTGCAGCAGCCCCAGCCGCGGATGCTTCCAGCGCACCAGGGCCTCACTCCCGGCCCAGCCGCTCTTGCTCAGGAAGTGCTTGGGCTGCAGGAAAAGCTGCAGTTCCCGGCATTCGAGTGCCTTGGCGAAATCCTGTTCGAGACTCTTCATTTCCTTATGTTCTATCCCCATTGCATAGTCATAGACAGCCAGATGACAGCTGGCCGTACTCTTGGCATGCTTGAGCGCCATAACCGCCTCTTCGTAGATTTCCCGCATAGGCTGCTGGCTGGCCAACAGGCGTACGCCGCAGGACACCTCGACCGGATAGCGTGTTTCCTTCTTGCGGATTGCCGCCAGCAAGTCCTCCAGCCGCGAAAGGCTCTCCTGGTCCTGCTGCAGATAGAGCAGGAACCGATCTGCTCCGACCCGCCCGACGAGCTCCCCGGAACGCAGCTGCGTCTTCAGCAGCTCCACCGTAGAAAGCAGTACCTGATCGCAGTAGTCCCGCCCCATAACGGAATTCATCATACTGAATTCATCAAAATCCACCACGGCCATGAGCCAGAGCTTCCCGGTACTCCGCAGCTGCCATTGCTGCTGCATGCCGGCCCAGTTCGGCACGCCGGTCAGGGAATCATGATAGGCCAGCTTCATGAGCTGCTGCTGATTCTGCCGGGCATTCCGCCCGATGACCCAAAAGGCCGCAAGAAACAGCAGTGACAGCAGCATATAAGCCGCCACTGCTACCAACAGCACCTTCTTCAGCACACCGTTCACCTTGTCCGCCGCAACCACACTGTTGATATACCAGCCATCCATGGCATCGAGTGTCACCGAGGAAAGATAGTATTCATGTCCCTTATGCGTAAAGGTCTCGACGCCGTGCCCGCTGTAGTAGAGCTTACGATACAGCTCCTGGAGCAGCGGATCACTGCTGCCGGAAAAGAAATCCGCAGCCGCCTCCTGGATCTCGTTCTCCGTGCCGTAGGGCCAGATCAGTTCAAAGTCACGGGAAGCAGCAAACAGACTCCCTTTTTCATTGAAGGTTGTTCCCGCAAAGATGCCCTGCATGGCCGGGCCTTCCAGGACACCATACACAGCTCCGGCCACCTTGCCATGATCCCAAAGCGGAATGCTCAGCAGAATTGCTGACTTCCCCGGCAGCAGACGGCCCCCAGGCTGCCAGCTCGCCCGCTGATGTCCGCGGAAAGCCTCCTGCAGCAGGGGCATGGCCCCCTCCGGCAATGCGTCACCATACAGCAGCTCGCCCTGTACGGATACCGCCCCCACATAGCGATACTGCGCCAGACAGGTATCCTCCTGCCGCAGCTTTGCCATCGCCTCGCTGTGATTGATTCCCGGCTGCCGCATCAAAGACCCCGCTATCGTAAGCTGTTCGTAAGCCGCATCGATCCGCTCCTCAACAATCGCCGCGGACTGCCGGGTGACCTCCGTGAGCTTATCCTCGATTTCACCATACATGACCTGCACGAGCAGATATTGAAAGGCCAGCATACAAAAAATCAGCAGCATGCCCAGCCATAGCATGGAACTATTTGTCTGAAAACTGAAATCTGGCCCGCGTCTCATCCCCGTTGCCTCCTATTCCATAGCCTTCCTGCGCAGAAAGGTATACGAATCACAATTTTATCTCCTACTACTGTATAATCTTTTGCCGGCGGAGTAAATAATATTCGTCATGAACGGCGGAAAGTCTGCCTGAACGACCTCGCAAGCAAAAAAATCCGGCCATCCAAAAATATGGATGACCGGATTTTTTCCGTTGCTTATTTGTGGCGCTTACCGGCAGCACAGATGATGCCGAGCACCGTTTCCGCCGCTTTTTTCAGAGACGGCAGCGGCAGATATTCGAATTTCCCATGAAAATTGTGACCGCCCGTGAACAGGTTCGGACAGGGCAGCCCCATGAAGGAGAGGCGCGCACCATCCGTACCGCCGCGGATTGGCAGGCAGCAGGGCTCAACATCGATATCGCGCATGGCCTGCTCCGCCATTTCCACGATGTACATCGACGGTTCCACCTTTTCCCGCATGTTGTAGTAGACATCCTTGGAATCGATCTCCACCGTGCCCGCACCGTACTTCTTGTTCATCAGCACGGCCATATCCTGCAGGAAGGCCTTGCGCGCTTCAAAATGTGCACGGTCGTGATCGCGCACCAGCATGCTCATCACGGCCTTTTCCACCTCGCCGTTGATCTTGTGCACATGATAGAAGCCCTCATAGCCCTCTGTATACTCCGGGCGCTCGCCGGCCGGCAGCAGCTGCTGCCACTCGCTGGCCAGCGCGAGCGCATTGATCATCTTGTATTTGGCATCGCCCGTATGCACACTGCGGCCATGGAAGGTCACCGTGAGATTCGCCGCATTGAAATTCTCGTATTCAATGCCGCCCAGCGCACCGCCATCCACCGTATAGGCGAAATCAGCCCCGAAGGCCTTCACATCGAAAAGGTCCGCACTGCGGCCGATTTCCTCATCCGGCGTAAAGCCCAGTCGGATCTTGCCATGCTGGATCTCCGGATGCTGCAGCAGATATTCCACCGCACTCACGATTGCGGTGATACCGGCCTTATCATCAGCTCCCAGCAGCGTCTTGCCATCCGTCACCATGATATCCTGACCCTTATAGTCCAGCAGCTCCGGGAAATCCTGCGGAGAAAGCACGATATGCTCTTTCTCGTTCAGCACGATCACATCGCCGGCATAGTCCCGGACGATGCGCGGCTGCAGCGGGCCACCAGCCATATCCGGGCTCGTGTCCATGTGCGAGATAAAACCGACAACCGGCGCCTCCGGGCAGCCATTGGCCGGCAGGGTAGCCATCACATAGCCGTGCGCGTCGATACGAACCTCCGACAGCCCTATATTCTGCAGCTCCTCCACAATATGCTTGGCCAGCACGAACTGCCCCGGCGTACTCGGGCAGGCTTCATTGTCCTCACTGGACTGCGTATTGAAGCTGATATAGTCCTGAAAGCGTTTGACCAGACGATCGAATTCAATTTCCATGGAAATCTCTCCTTTAAATATGAAATGATTCGGGGAATTATCCTTACAATTCTTCTTTAAAGGTATTCGCTCCTGCTGCAAATAATTCCTCTAAAAACCTTTCTTCAAGGATTTTCCGTTTTGTCAGCGGCCGGCCTTGCAGATGCCATCCAT